>JBMSWZ010000105.1:0-5758 GCA_049425105.1 Cephaloticoccus sp. | reverse complement strand
GGCTCGGCTTGGCCTGCCATGAGGCGTTCGACGGGCGAGCTGACGCTGGTGAGGGCGGAGATGCCGGTTTCCGGCACGATCACGCCGCCACCCGTGTAGACGAGGAGGCCGCCGGCCTCGGCGACGCTTTCCACGGTGAAGCTGCGGCCGTCCCGCGTCGCGACTTGGTCCCCGACGTTGAACTGCACGCGTTGCAGCACCGGCGTGCCGCGGGCGTAGATGCGGTTTTCCCGGGTGGCGGGAAACTCGACGGTGATCCGGTTATGATCCAGCTCCGTGACCGCCCCGAGCCCCAGTTCGGGCTCGCGCTCGCTCATGCACCGTTGGCCGACAGCATCCAAAGACATAGGGCCCTAACGAACCCCGAACCGGCGCCGGTGACAAATGCGATTTTACGCCGGGCCGCGTTCAGGCGGCCGCGGCGCGCTCGAGCATGTAGAGCGCGTCGAGCGGGGCGAGATCGGCGCGCGCGGCCAGCTTCTGACGGATGAAGCGGAAGGGCAGGGCGATACGCTCGGCGCCTCCGGTTCCGTGCTGCCCGGCATGGAAGTTTATCAGCTCACGAAAAACGGCATCGCGCTCCAAGCCACCGTGCAGGGCACGAAGTATTGGAAAGACCCGGAGCTGAACTGAACCCGCGGGTGCTCAGCTGACCCACGCGCGGGCGTTGTAGAACAGCTGCATCCACGGCGAGTCGTCGTCGGTCCACTCGCGCGGCGCCCAACTCATCGCGCAGGTGCGGAAGACGCGCTCGGGGTGCGGCATCATGATGGTGACGCGGCCGGTCGTGGTCGTGAGCGCGGTAATCCCGTGCGGCGAGCCGTTGGGGTTGAGCGGATAGCGCTCGGTCGGCGCGTGGTGATTGTCGACGAACCGCGCCGTGACGAGGCCGGAGCGGCTGAACGCGTCGGCGGCGTCGGCGTTGGGGAATTCGGTGTAGCCTTCGCCATGCGCGACGACGACCGGGATGGCGGACCCGGCCATGCCGCGGAAGAGCACGCTGGGGCTTTCCTCGATCTTGAGCGTGACGAAGCGCGCTTCGTAACGTTCGCCCTTGTTCTGCACGAAGCGCGGCCAGTGGTCGGCGCCGGGTATGATCGGGTGCAGGTTGCTGAGCATCTGGCAGCCGTTGCAGACGCCGAAGGCAAAGGTGTCTTCGCGGGCGAAGAAGTTGGCGAACTCCGTGCGCGCGCCGTCGTGGAACAGCACGCTCTTGGCCCAGCCCTCGCCGGCGCCGAGCACGTCGCCGTAGCTGAAGCCGCCGCAGGCCGCGAGGCCGCGGAAATCCTGCAGCGAGACGCGACCGCCGAGCAGGTCGCTCATGTGCACGTCCACCGCGCGGAAGCCGGCGCGGTCGAAGGCCGCCGCCATCTCGATCTGGCCGTTCACGCCCTGCTCGCGCAGGATGGCGACGGACGGTTTGGTTTTTAACACCGAGGGCGCAGAGGTCGCCGAGGCGGTTTTCTGACCTGCAGACTCTGTGTTCTCTGTGTCCTCCGTGTTAAAAGGTTTGGTGAGTTTGAACGTCAGCTTCGGCGTGATGCCCGGGTTCTTCGGGTCGAGCTTGAGCTGAAAGTCTTGTTCGGCGGCTTCGGGGTTGTCGCGCAGCGCCGCGATCCGGCGGGTCATGTCGGACCAAAGTGCGCGTAGATCAAAGAGGTTTTCCTCGATCAGGATTTTCTGGTTCTGGCTGACGCGGAACGTGTGCGTGGAGTTGAGCGTGCCGAGGCGGGAGACGCAGGCTTTGAGTCCGTGCTGCCGGAGCACGAGGTAAACGTCGTCGAGATCGGCCTCGCGCACCTGAATGACGGCGCCGAGCTCCTCGTTGAAGAGGGCGGCAAACGGATCGTGTAGGTGCGGGATTTCGAGATCGACGCCGGTGTGGCCGGCGAAGGCCATTTCGACCGCCGTGGCGAGCAGGCCGCCGTCGGAGCGGTCGTGGTAGGCGAGGCGTTTTTGCTCGCGACCCAGCTGCTGGATCGCGTTCCAGAATCCCTTCAGATCCGTCGCCGAATCCACGTCGGGCGTGGCGGTGCCCATTTGCGAGACCGTCTGGGCGAGGATCGAGCCGCCAAGGCGGTTCTTCCCCCGACCCAGATCGATCAGGAGCAAGACGGTTTTACAGGAGGCAACAGAGGGAACGGAGGAAGACTCAGACTCTGTTTTCTCCGTTTCCTCCTGTGCAAATTCTTCCGTCTGGAGCTGCGGTGTGAGCGACAGCCGCACGTCGGTGACGGCGGCGAAGGCGGAGACGATCAGCGAGATCGGGGCGGTGATGCGTTTGGTCTGGCCGTCTTGTGACCAGACGGTGCTCATCGACATCGAGTCCTTGCCGACGGGGATGGTGATGCCGAGGGCGGGGCAGAGCTCGAGGCCCACGGCCTTCACGGCGGCGTAGAGGTCGGCGGCGTCGCCGGGGACGGCGGGAGCGGCCATCCAGTTGGCGCTGAGGTTGACCTTGCCGAGGTCGCCGACCTGCGCGGCGGCAAGATTGGTCACGGCTTCGCCGACGGCGAGGCGGGCGGAGGCCGCGGCATTGTTGACCGCCACGGGCGTGCGCTCGCCCATCGCCATGGCTTCGCCGGAAGTGACGTCAAAACTCGCGGCGGTGACGCCGCAGTCCGCCACGGGCACCTGCCACGGGCCGACCATCTGGTCGCGCACGATCAGGCCTCCCACGGAGCGGTCGCCGATGGAGATGAGGAAGGTCTTGTCCGCCACCGCCGGGTGGGAAAGCACGCGCTTCACCGCCTCGGCCAGCGTGAGGTCGCCGAGGTCGAGCTCCTGCTGCGGCCGCGCGAGGGATTTTTCCTGCCGGTGCATGCGCGGCGGCTTGCCGAGCAGCACCTCGAGGGGGAGGTCGATGGGCGTGTTGTGGAAATGCGGGTCTTCCACCACGAGCTCCTTGCGCTCGGTGGCCTCGCCGACAATCGCGAACGGCGCGCGTTCGCGGGCGCAAAGGGCCGCGAAGGTGTCGATGCGGTTGGCCGGGATGGCGAGGACGTAGCGTTCCTGCGACTCGTTGCACCAGATCTCGAGCGGCGACATGCCGGGCTCGTCGTTGGGCAGCTGGCGCAGGTCAAACTTGCCGCCGCGGCCGCCGTCGTTGACGAGTTCCGGGAGGGCGTTGGACACGCCGCCGGCGCCGACGTCGTGGATGAAGGAAATGGGGTTCTCATCGCCCAGTGCCCAACAGCGGTCGATGACTTCCTGGCAGCGGCGTTCCATCTCGGCGTTGTCGCGCTGCACGCTGGCGAAATCGAGGTCCTCGCTGCCGGAGCCGCTGGCCATCGAGCTGGCGGCGCCGCCGCCGAGGCCGATGAGCATGCAAGGCCCGCCGATGACGACGAGTTTGTCGCCGGGGTTGATCGCGCCCTTGCGGATGTGGTTCTCGCGGATGTTGCCGAGGCCGCCCGCGAGCATGATGGGCTTGTGGTAGCCGCGCAGCTCGGGGCCGTGAGCACCGGGGACCTCCTGCTCGAAGGTGCGGAAATAGCCGTTGAGGGCCGGGCGGCCGAACTCGTTGTTGAACGCCGCGCCGCCGAGCGGGCCCTCGATCATGATGTCGAGGGCGGAGACAATCCGGCCGGGCTTGCCATTATCCTTTTCCCACGGCTGGACGGCGCCGGGCAGGCGCAGGTTGGAAACGGTAAAGCCGACCAAGCCGGCCTTGGGGCGCGCGCCGCGGCCGGTGGCGCCCTCGTCGCGGATTTCGCCGCCGGAGCCGGTGGCGGCGCCGGGAAAGGGCGAAATGGCGGTCGGGTGGTTGTGCGTCTCGACCTTGCACAGCACGTGAATCGGTTCTTCGTGCGCGGCGTAGGTGCCCGTGCGGGGGTCGACGAAGAAGCGTCCGCCGATGTTGCCGGTGAGCACCGCGGCGTTGTCTTTGTAGGCCGAGAGGATGCCCTCGCTGTGCAACTGGTAGGTGTTGCGGATCATCTGGAACAGCGAGTGATCCTGCGCCACGCCGTCGATTTCCCAGGTGGCGTTGAAAATCTTGTGCCGGCAGTGCTCCGAGTTGGCCTGCGCGAACATCATGAGCTCGATGTCATTGGGGCCGCGGGCGAGCTTGGTGAAGGCGGCGACGAGGTAGTCGATCTCGTCCTCCGCCAGCGCGAGGCCGAGGTCCCGGTTGGCGGCCTCCAGCGCGGCCCGGCCCTGGGCGAGCACCGGAACCGAGGTCATCCGCTTCGGGGAGTCGTGGCGGAACAGCGCCGCGCAGGCCTCGACTGAGTCGAAAACCGCCTGGGTCATCCGGTCGTGCAGGGCGGCGCGGATGCCGCTCAACTGATTGGCTGACAACACGCTGAGGGGTTTGACCAAGCCCGCATTGTCCAGGGTGAGCGTGTAGGCGATGACGCGCTCGATCCGCTTCACTTGGGCCAGGCCGCAGATATGCGCGATGTCCGTGGCCTTGGACGACCAAGGCGAAATGGTGCCGGGGCGGGGCGCCACGACCTGCACGAAGCCCGTGGCGGCGGCGGACGCGCGGGTGGGGCCGTAGGTGAGGAGCTTTTCCAGCACATCGCGCTCCCGGTGGCTGAGCTCTCCGGCCAGTTCGCAAACGTGCACGAAGTCGGCGGTGACGGCCCGGACCGGAAGCCCCGCGGCGGTGAGGTCCTGGCGCAGCTTGGTCAGTCGGAAGGGAGAAAGGGCCGGGGAGCCGCGGAGAATGAGCATGGTCGGGGACTTTCTTCCGCATCATCCGCGCGTGGTCAAGGGGACTGCGCGGTGGAAGCTGTTTTGGTGACGAAAAGGAGAAAAGCCGTTGACGATTCCCGGACCTTGCACCCAATGAACGGGCTTGAAGCCCGTGAGGACCAGGCACCACCCGCACCGCTCCCATCAACGCCGCCTTTCCGTTGGAAAGGCGCCGATGCGCCGGGGAACGCAGCCATGAGCGACCGGATCTCCCACGAGTGCGGCGTGGCGCTGGTGCGGCTCCTGAAGCCGCTTTCCTACTACCAGGAAAAATACGGCTCGCCGCTGTGGGGGTTCACCAAGCTTTTCCTCCTGATGGAGAAGCAGCACAACCGCGGCCAGGACGGCGCGGGCGTGGCCTGCGTGAAGCTCGACGTGCCCGCGGGCGAGGCGTTCATGTTCCGCGAGCGCAGCGTCAAGGCCAACCCCCTCGACAAGATCTTCAAGGCGCTCCTCGCCCAATACAACGGCAAGGTCGACAGCGGCGTGATCCACCCGGAGTTCCCGGACACGGTGAAGCAGGCCTTCGACTTCGGCGGCGAGCTGCTGATGGGCCACCTGCGCTACGGCACCAGCGGCGGCTACAACATGTCGTCGTGCCACCCGTTCTTTCGCCGCAGCCCCTGGCCGACGCGGAACCTCGCCCTCTGCGGCAACTTCAACCTCACCAATACCACCGAGCTCAACGCCTCGCTCACGGCCATGGGCCAGCACCCGATCTTCGCCACGGACACGCAGGCGGTGCTGGAGAAAATCGGCTTCTTCCTCGATGAGGAGCACGAGGACCTTTACCGCCAGCTGCGCGGGCAGGGGCTGGCTGGCGAGGACATTTCCCAGCGCATCAGCACCGATCTGAATCTCAGCCGCGTCTTCACCCGCGCCTCCCGCAAGTGGGACGGCGGTTACACGCTCTGCGGGCTCACGGGCAACGGTGACGCCTTCGTCGCGCGCGATCCCTCGGGCATCCGGCCGTGCTTCTATTTTCAAGACGACGAGGTCGTGGCCTTCGCCTCGGAGCGCGCGCCGCTCATGACGGTGTTCGACCTTGAGGCCGAGC
>JBMSWZ010000104.1:0-5846 GCA_049425105.1 Cephaloticoccus sp. | reverse complement strand
GTTTGGCCAGATGAAATGGGTCAATACGGTCTGGTGTCGGTTGATGCGGAGTGGCTGGGGATGATGCGGAGGTCCGTCCGGCGAATGGGCAGGGAGGGAAGTTTTTGCGCAGGTGTGACGTCACAGGGCGGGTCGGATTTTCCCACGGCTAGTTGGCGTGATTTCACAACCCTTCGGATAACAAAATCATCCGGTCCATGTGGTGATCGGCATCCCGTATGCAAACCAAGGCGCACTGAACCAACCTCCCCCTTCAACGGAGAATATCACCATGAGAATCGTTCGCTACTACCAACCCAACGTGCGCCGCTCGCCGGCGCTGAACGGCTGCGCCTACTCGCCGTGGGCGGGCCTTGAGACCGAGATCGACCGCCTGTTCAGCTCCGCGCTGAACGAGTTCGCCGCCCCGGCGGGCAACTAGTTTGCCGTCGACCTCTATGAGGACAAGGACAACGCCTACGTCCGCGCCGAACTTCCGGGCGTCAATCGCGAGGACATCCACGTCGAACTCGTCGACGGCTACCTGAGCCTGAGCGCCAAGCGCAAGGTGACCACCGATGGCGGTGAGCAGACCTATTCGCTCGAGCGTTCGATCAGCGTGCCGGACAGCGTGCAGGCCGACAAGGTCGCCGCGGCCTACGAGCACGGCGTGCTTACCGTGACGTTGCCGAAGCGCGAGGATTCCAAGCCCCGCAAGATCAGCGTCGCCGTCAACTGAACCCTGCAATCGGAGAATCCCATCATGTCATTCATCAATTCCCTCATTCCCGCCCTGCGCCGCACGCCGGTCGCCCGCCCCGAGGGCGCCCGCGCGTCCGGTCCCGTGCAAAAGCCCTTCTATCGCGTCCGCGAGGCCGCCGATACCTACACCCTGACGCTCCACCTCCCCGGTGTCGCCAAGGACGGCATCGAGATCACGGCCGATGACGGCGAGATCCGTATCACCGGCAACCGCGCCTGGTCGCGTCCCGATGGCTGGACCACGCTGCACCGCGAGTCGCTCGCCGCGACTTATGAGCTGGTGCTCACGCATGACAACGCCATCGACGCCGACAAGGTCGCGGCCGAGCTGCGCGACGGCGTGCTGACGGTCACCGTGCCGAAAGCCGAGGCGATCAAGCCGCGCCGCATCACGGTGGCCTGAGTTTGGATGGGTAAGAGATAACGCACCGGGCCGGGCGTAGTGTCCCCGGCCCGGTTTTTTGCGTCCGCAAATCGGCTCGCGACCCGCCGCGGCCGCCGCCACCGTCGAGCCATGGAGAAGGATATTCTCGTGCCGGTGCTGTTTGCCGCCGGTGTGCTGACCGTCATCGGCATCATATTCCGCCTCGGCGCGGCGGTGGGGCGCAAGGCGCAGGCCAACGTGCGGGCGCTGGCGGACTGTGTGGGCCTGCAGGTGATCGAGCGACCGACCCGCTTTGGCCTCCTGGCGCATCCCGAAGCGACCGGCACGATCCGACAGAAGGCCGTGCGACTCTACAACTACACGACCGGCTCCGGTAAGTCGCGAACCACCTGGTCGGCGCTGGCGGTGACGCCGCGGGCGCATGGCGGGCCGACCTTTGCGCTGACGGCCGAGGGGATCGCCAGCCGGTTCATGGAATTCTTTGGCGCCAAGGAGGTGAAGGTCGATGACCCCGCGTTTGACGCGCACTGGTTCGTGCGCAGCAACGCCCCGGAGTATTTCGGCGCCGCCCTGCTGCCGGAAATCTGCGCGCGTCTCGGCCGCCCGCGCGGCACCTGGAAATTGCAGGACGGCGTCGTGACCTACCTGGAGCGCGGGCTGTTTTCCGACGCGGCGCGCTGCGAGCGATTTGCCGCCGCCGTGCCCGCGGCTTGCGATTTGGCCGACATCGCGGAGGTTTACGCCCAGCAGACATGACTGATCCCGCCACCCTCACCGGCCCCGTCCTCTTCTATGACGGCACTTGCGGCCTCTGCAACCGGAGCGTCCGGCTCCTGCTGCGTCTGGATCGGCATGCGCGCCTGCGGTTCGCGCCTCTGCAAAGCGAGCTGGCCCAAGGCTATCTCCGCCGCCATGGCCTGCCCACGGAAGACTTTGACTCCATGGTGTTGGTCCCCGCATGGGAGCGGCGGGAATTCCCGGAATATGCATTGCGCACCGATGCCGCTGTCGCGGCATTGAAAGCGTGCGGTGGGTTCGCCGCGGGTTTGGGCAAGACGTTGGGCTGGGTGCCGTCGTCGTGGCGGGACGGGGTTTACCGCGTGATCGCGCGCTGGCGCTATCGCCTGTGGGGCGAGTGGCAGGCCTGCCCGTTGCCGAAGCCGGAGTGGACGCGCCGGTTTGTCGGCTGACGCCTACTTTTTTTCGGGGATCAACAGCGAGGCGAGAATCGAGGTGGTGAGCACGCTGGCGATGACGCCAAGGGAGACACCGATGCTCACGTGGACCCAGGATTCGAGAAGCATTTTGATGCCGATGAAAGTCAGGATGAGGGCGAGGCCGACCTTGAGGTAGCGGAAGAGCTGCATCACGCCGTTGAGCGCGAAGTAGAGTGAGCGCAGGCCGAGGATGGCAAAGACGTTGGACGTGAGCGCGATGAAGCCGTCGCGGGTGATGGCGAGCACCGCGGGCAGGGAGTCGAGGGCGAAGACCAGGTCGGTGGTTTCGATCACGATCAGCACGATGAACAGCGGCGTGGCGGCGCGCCGGCCGTTTTCCCACACGAAGAAATCGCCGCCGTGGGTCTTGGTGGTTACGGGGAAGGACCGGCGGAAGAGGCGCACGGCGAAGTTGTGCTCGGGGTCGACGTCGACCTCCTCCTTGCTCGGCAGCGCCATCTTGATGCCCGTGTAGACGAGAAAGGCGCCGAAGACATAGAGCACCCAGTGGAAGCGCGCGATCACGCTGACGCCGACCAGAATGAACACCGCGCGCATGACGACCGCGCCCAGAATGCCCCAAAACAGTATGCGGTGCTGGTAGCGCGGGGCGATCTTGAAGTAGGAGAAGACGAGGATGAAGACGAAGACGTTGTCGACGCTCAGGCAGAGCTCGACGATGTAGGCGGCGAGGAATTCCTGCGCCGGCTCCGCCCCGCGCCACCACCAGACGAGGCCGTTGAACGCGAGCGCGAGGGACACCCACACCGCGCACCAGCCGAGCGCTTCCTTCATCTTCACCTCGTGCGCCTCGCGCTGCAGCACGCCGAGGTCCAGGCCCAGCATTGCCGCGATCAACACAACGAATCCGGCCCCCGCCCACCACGGCAGGGCGGGCAGGGTGTCGACGATGGCGAGGACTGACGGCATGGTGGCGCGAGCATGCGTCGCCCCGCCGCCAGGGGGCAAGCCGCGGATTGGCCGCTGGAATCTTTGGCGGTGGTTCCAGCCGGCTCAGTCGAGCGTCTGCCGGTAACGCTTCACCCCGATCGTCATGGCGATGGCGAGAAACAGCAGCAGCGGCCAGAGCTCCGGGCCGATTTCGAGGAGGCCGTTGCCCTTGAGCAGGATGCCGCGGACGATGCGCAGGAAGTGCGTCAGCGGCAGGCCCGACCCCAGCCACTGCGCCCACTCCGGCATGCCGCGGAAGGGGAACATGAAGCCCGAGAGCAGGATGGACGGGAGGAAGAAAAAGAACGCCATCTGCACCGCCTGCAGCTGGTTGCGCGCGAGCGTGGAAAACGTAATGCCGACGGCAAGGTTCGCGGCGATGAACAGGAAGGCGACGCCATAGAGCAGCGGGATACTGCCGACCAGGGGCACGTTGAAAATGAACCGCGCCGCCAGCAGGATCAGCGACAGCTGGATGTAGCCCACGACGATGTAGGGAATGATCTTGCCCAGCATGACCTCGAACGGGCGGACGGGCGTGGCGAGGAGGTTTTCCATCGTGCCGCGCTCGCGTTCGCGGGTGATGGCCAGCGCGGTGATCACGACCATGGTCATGGTGAGCACTACGCCCATCAAACCGGGCACGACGTTGTATTGGGTAATGTTCTCTGGATTGTAGTGGGCGTGCAGCCGGAGCTCCACCGGACCGGCCGGGGCGAGCAGGCCCGCCAAGGGGCCCCTGAGGTCGCGGGCGAGGGCCGTGTCGGTCACAACCCGCAGAGCCGATACCGCCGGGCCGACGGCGGCGGGGTCGGTGGCGTCGGCCTCCACGAGCAGCGCGGGGCGCTCGCCGCGCAGCAGATCGCGCGAGAAATTGACGGGAATGTTGATTACGAACTGCGCGTCGCCCAGCTGGAGCAGGCGTCGGGTCTCGGCCTCGCTGTCGGTTGTGCGCACGATGCGGAAATACTCGCTGTGCTGCAGCGCGGCGACGAGCGTGCGGGCGAAGGGGCCGTCATCCGCGCTGCGAATCGCCGTGGGCAGGTGGCGCGGGTCGGAGTTGATGGCGAAGCCGAAAAGCATGAGCTGCATCAGCGGGATGCCGACCATCATGCCAAAGGTGACGCGGTCGCGCCGCATCTGGATGAATTCCTTGCTGACGATGGCGAGCAGCCGGTGCAGGGCGAAGCGATGCATGGTCAGGCGAAGTTGTCGGTGGCGCCGCCCATGAGGCTGATGAACACGTCCTCGAGGTCGGAGGGCACCTTGGTCCATTCGTGCGCGTCGGTGCGGACGCCGGCGATGGCGCGGTCGAGCTTGGCGGCGTCGCGTCCGCTGATGTGCAGGGTGTTGCCGAAGGCGACGACTTGTTCGATGCCGTCCTCGGCGCGCAGGCGGCGCGCGAGCGCGAGGAGGCCGGGGCCCTTGACGCACCAGGTGGTGAGGTTGGCGCCGTCGATCACCTCGCGCACGGTGCCGTGGGTCAGGAGATTGCCGTAGGCGAGATAGGCGAGGCGGTGGCAGCGCTCGGCCTCGTCCATGTAGTGCGTGGTGATGAGCACGGTCAGGCCGTCGGCGGCGAGGCGATGAATTTCATCCCAGAAATCGCGCCGGGCCTTCGGGTCCACGCCGGCAGTGGGTTCGTCGAGCAGCAGCAGTTGCGGCGAATGAATCAGGCAGGCCGCGAGCGCGAGGCGTTGCTTCCAACCGCCGGAAAGTTCGCCGGCGAGCTGGCGGCGACGATGTTGGAGGCTCAGCCGCTCCAGGCTGTGTTCCACCGCCTCGCGCCGGTTGGGCACGGCGTAGACGCGCGCGACAAAGTCGAGGTTTTCGGCGATGGAAAGGTCCTCGTAGTAGCTGAAGCGCTGGGTCATGTAGCCGACCTCGCGCTTGATCGCGGCCTGCTGCGTGAGCACGTCGCGCCCAAGGCAGGTGCCGCGCCCGGCGTCGGGCGTGAGGAGGCCGCAGAGCATGCGGATGAACGTGGTCTTGCCGCTGCCGTTGGGCCCGAGGAAGCCGTAGATCTCGCCGCGGCGCACCTGCAGGTCGATGCCGTTGACGACGGTCTTGTCGCCAAAGCGTTTCACCACGCCGGACACATCAATGACGAGGTCGCTCATGACTCAGCGCGCCGGGGCGACGTCAACCGGCTGGCCCGGATGCAGGCCCGCGGCGTCGGTTGCGGTAAAAACCGCCTCGACCATGAACACGAGTTTGCTGCGGTTCTCGCGGTTGTAGAGGACCGGTGGCGTGTATTCCGGTTGGGGCGAGAGGTAGGTGATCCGCGCCGGGACGGGCCGGTCCAATCCGTCGATGGTCACGGCGACGGCGTTTCCGGTCTGCAGCGTGGCGTAGGTGGTTTCCGGCACAAAGAACCGGACCTTGAGGTTGGTGGGCGGGAGCAGCGCCACCACGGGCCGGGCTGCCGGCACATATTCGCCCGGCCGGAAAAGGGTGTCCTGGACCAGTCCGCCCTGCGGTGCCGCCTGGGTCTTCTGGGCGACGCTCCACCGGGCCCGTTCGAGTGCGGCCTCGGCAGCAGCCACACGCTT
>JBMSWZ010000103.1:0-5859 GCA_049425105.1 Cephaloticoccus sp. | reverse complement strand
GGTCTGCGGCATCGTCGTCATCGGCCTGATGGGCCGCGGCCTGCTCTGGTCGATGCGCCGCGTGCGCGGCGGGAAAAACTCCGGCGGCCTCATCGTGGCGATCTTTGCCGTGGGGCTGGCCCTGCTGATCATCGGCTACGTGGGCTACTTTTTCGGCCGGCTCATTCAGGCGGCCGTGTCCCGGCAGCGGGAGTTCCTCGCCGACGCCTCCGCCGTGCAATTCACGCGCAACCCGCAGGGCATCGGCGGCGCGCTGCGCAAGATCGGCGGCTACGCCCTCGGCTCGCGCCTCGTCACCAACCAAGCCACCGCCATCGGGCATTTCTTTTTCGCGCAAGGCTTCCGCTCCACGTTTGGCGGCGCCTGGGCCACCCACCCGCCGCTGCCGGCACGCATCCGCGCCATCGACCCGGCATGGGACGGCCGGTTCTTTGATCCGCCGCAAGTGGTGGACGTTGCCCACGAGAGTTTTGCAACCAAGGGTTTCGCCCAGCCGGAAGGCACGTCTTATGCCGCGGCCCCGCGCGGCAGCCCCCCGCGCGGCGTGCCCTTTCATCCCCAAAACGCCGTGGCCGACGTGGGACAGTTGACCGACGCGCACTACGCCGCCGCCGCCGGCCTCCTCGCCGCGATGCCGGACTCGCTGCGCGAAGCGGCCCGCCAAACCGCGAGCGCCCCGGCGCTGGTTTACGGCCTGCTCAATGGCGCCGGCGCGGTGGATCTGGTCCGGCGTCATGACGCCGGCGCCGGCGCGACGTTTGCAGCCCTCGCGCCCGCGCTGGCCGCGCTGGCCCCCGAAGCCCGCCTGCCCCTGTTGCTGTTGGCCGTGCCGGCGCTGCGCCAACTCAAAGCCGCCGACATGGAGCGGTTTCTCGGCACCCTCGACGAATTGGTGCACGCCGATGCCAGGGTCAGCACCTTTGAGTTCGTCCTGCAAAAGCTGCTCACGCATCACCTGCGTCTCGCCCAACGTCCGCACGGGGCGCCGGGCTATTTCTCGTTTGTGCCGCTGACCGGCGACATCGCGGCGGTGCTCAATGCCCTGGCCCACGCGGGCGCCCCGGACGAAGCCGCCGCGGACCGCGCCTACCGCGCCGGCACGGGCCAGTTGCCGCTGATCGAAAAGGGCCTCCTGGACCTCCCGCGACAGGCCCCGGATTTCGCCGCGCTGGACGCAGCCTTGGAAAAACTCGCCGGCGCGTCCCTCCCGATCAAGAAGCGCACGCTGCTCGCTGCCGCACATGTGATCGGCCGGGACGGCACCATCACGGTGGAGGAAGGCGAACTCTACCGCGCCATCGCCGCCGCGATCGACTGCCCGCTGCCCCCGCTGGCGACCGCAGCCTGAAATAGGCGTTGCCGTCATCCGCCGGCAAAACGAGCCTCCGGGCGATGCGCACCGTTGACGTCTCCGCCGTAAAGAAAACCGCCCGTCGCTCGGACTCCGACCTGCTCGCCTGGTGGCGTGAAGCCCGCTTCGGGCTTTTCATCCACTGGGGCCTCTACGCCATCCCCGCCGGCGTCTGGCGCGGCAAACGCGTGCCCTACATCGGCGAGTGGATGATGTTTCGCGAAAAAATCCCGGTCGCGACCTACGAGAAATTCGCCGCCCGGTTCAACCCGCGCCGCTTCGACGCCAAGGCTTGGGTGAAACTCGCGAAGGACGCCGGCCAGCGCTACCTCGTCATCACCGCCAAGCACCACGACGGGTTCGCGATGTATGACTCGGCCTCGAACCCCTACAACGTCGTCCAACGCACGCCGTTCGGCCGCGACCCGATGAAGGACCTCGCCCGCGAATGCCGCCGGCAGGGCCTCACGTTTTGCTTCTACTATTCGCAGGACCTCGACTGGCACCATCCGGACGGCGCTTGGAATACCTGGGACTACGATGCGAAGAAGAAGGATCCCGAGCGCTACCTGCGCGAAAAGGTTTTCCCGCAACTCCGCGAGTTGCTCACGAACTACGGGCCGGTGGGCATGATCTGGTTCGACACGCCGCTCACGCTGACCAAGGCGCAGAGCGCGCGCATCCGCCGGTTCGTCAAAAAAATCCAGCCGCAGTGCCTCGTGTCCGGCCGCATCGGCCACGGGCTGGGCGACTACAGCCTGCCGCGCGACAATTTTCTGCCGCCGGCACGGCTCACGGGCGACTGGGAGACTTGCGCCACGCTCAACCACACCTGGGGATTCAAAAAGCACGATCACGCGTGGAAGGATCCGCAGACCCTCATCACCACGCTCGTGGACCTTGCCAGCAAGGGGGTGAACTACCTGCTCAACATCGGGCCTGATGCGGACGGGGTGGTCCCCGCGCCCAGCGCCCGCGCGCTCCGCGCCATCGGCGCCTGGCTCAAGGTCAACGGCGCCGCCCTCTATGGCACCACCCCCAGCCCGTTTCCCTACGAGTTTGACTGGGGCCGTATCACGACCAAGGGCCGCACGCTCTACTTCCATTTCTTCCGCAAGCCGCCTCGCTCCTTCCAATTGCGCGGGCTCAAGACCGCCGTGAAGTCCGTCACCGCGCTCGCCGGCGCCCAGACCCGGTTCGCGTTTCAGCAATCCACGGACGGCGCCACCGGCACCCCGGTGCTCTGGATCGACTTCAAGGGCTGCAAGGTCACCCGCCCCGTCACGGTCATCGCCGTCACACTTAAGGGCGACGCGGCGGTCGTGCCCGGCACGCTGCAGCAACCGGACGACTCCCTCACCCTCATCGGCCCGATGGCGCGGGTGGGCAGTGACGCCAAGCACCCGACCATGCGCATGGGCGGCAACGGCCTGACGGAAAACTGGCGCAGCCCGCAGGACTGGCTGGAATGGACTTTCACCGTGCTCACGCCCGGCACGCACGACGTCACCGTCGTCACCACGCACCAGCACCTCGAGCCGTGGAGCGGCGGCCACACGTTGCAGCTCACCTGCGGCGACCATGTCCTGCGCCGCATCACCAAGCGCGAGCGCATCCTGCCCGGCCTGCGCTCGGAATACTTTCCCCAGATCGCAACGCGCTTCGGCCGTCTGCATTTCGCCCGCGCCGGCACCTACACCCTCCGCCTCCAGGCCACGCGCCTCAACCTGAAGAAGTCGGGCAAGACCCTCTTCTCCGACGGCGGCATGCAGTTTTGCGAAGTTCAGCTGCGACCGGTGTGACCTGCCATGACGGACCGGCAGCGCCAGCTCATTGACGATCTCGGCTTGATCGAGGACGCGCAGGAACGACTTGGCGTCGTGGTCGATCGCGCCCGACACCGCCCGCGGCTGCCGGGAACCCAGCGCACCGACGCCCAGCGCGTGCCCGGTTGTGTTTCCGCCGTGTGGCTCGTCGGCGAAACGCGCGACGGCCGGTGCTTCTTCCACTGCGACGCCGACGGCCCACTGGTTAAAGGCCTCGTGGCGCTCGTGTGCGATTACTGCAGCGAAACGACCCCCGCCGAGTTGCTGGCCGACGACACCGATCCACTCGCCGAGCTCGGTCTCCTCGTAAACCTGTCCCCCACCCGCCGCAACGGCCTCGCCTCCGTCCGCGCCGCCATCCGCCGGTTTGCCTCCGCGTCATGACCTTTTACGACGCCCATAATCACCTGCACGACGAGTGGTTGTTGCCCCACCTCGATCGCATCGCCATCGACTTGACCAAGGCAGGCATCGCCGGCGCCGTGGTGAACGGCACCACGCCGGACGACTGGCCCCAGGTATCGGCGCTCGCGACGCGTTTCCCATGGGTGATTCCCAGCTACGGCGTGCATCCGTGGGATTGCGGCAATCGGCCGGCCGACTGGCTCGGCCGCTTGGAAGCGCGCCTGGCCACCGAGCCCCGCGCGCACGTCGGCGAAATCGGTCTTGATCGCTGGATGCTGGATCGTGCCCGGCCGGATGACCCGCGTCTCGCCGGCCTGCGGCGCGCGCCCTTGGACGAGCAGATCGAGGTATTCACCACGCAACTCGCCCTCGCCGCCGCCGACAACCGCGCGGCGTCGATCCACTGCATCGATGCCTGGGGCGTGTTGTTCGACACCCTCCGCGCAAGCCCCCGCCCCGATCGCGGTTTCCTGCTGCACGCCTACGCGGGGCCCGCGGAAATGATCAAGCCCTTCGCCGAGCTCGGCGCCTACTTTTCCTTCAACGGTTCCTATCTCGACTCGAAACGCGAAAACCAGCGCGAGGTCTTCCGCGATGTGCCCGCCGACCGCCTGTTGGTTGAAACGGATGCGCCCGCCATGCCGCTGCGGAGCGCCTGGCGGCTTTACGATCTCCCCGCCCGGTCCGACACCACGACGGTGAACCACCCCGCCAACCTCGCCGCCGTCTACGCCGGCCTCGCGCAGTTCCTCGGCCAACGCAGCGACCAGCTGGCAACACAGGTCGAAGGCAACTTCCATAGGCTATTTCTGTAGGGCGGAGATTCCGATCCCCGCCTTCGAGTATATCGTCCTGCCCGTTGGGCGGGGATCGGAGTCCCCGCCCTACAGCCCGGCAATATGCCGCACCACCTCACCCGCCGCCGCCAGGCCGAAGGCTCCGGTGACAAAGGCCGCGGTGCCGAAACCGCTTTCGCAGTCCAACTTGAGATTCGTGCCGGGCTCGGGCTCGACCTGGCAGGTGCCGTCCGCCCACGGAAAAACCTGCGGCTCGCTCGACCACACGCAGCGCACGCCGAAATGCATCCGGCCTTTCTGGTCGCCCGCGGAAAAGCCGTGATCGCGCCGCAGCTTGCGGCGCACCTGCCGTAATAGTTCGTCGCCCCACGCGTCGCCCAGGTCTCCCGCCCGCACCTGCGTGGCGTCGCGGCGCCCGCCCGCGCCGCCGACCGTCAGCACCGGAAAGCCGCGCTGCACGGATTCGGCGATAAGCAGCGCCTTCTGGCTCATCGTATCGATGGCATCGACGATGAAATCAAACCGGCCCGCCAGCAGACGCCCGGCCGAGGCCGCGGTGAAAAACTCCTGCGCGGCGGTCACGCGGCACCCGGGATTGATGAGCCGCACGCGCTCGGCGAGCACTTCGACTTTCGGCCGCCCGACCTGGCCGTCGAGCGCGGGCAACTGGCGGTTCACGTTGGTCACGCAGACATCGTCGAGGTCGATCAGCGTCAGTGCGCCGACGCCGCTGCGAGCGAGGCCCTCCACCACCCACGAGCCGACCCCGCCCACGCCCACGATCGCCACGTGCGCCTCATAGAGCCGAGCCAGCCCCGGGCGACCGTAGAGCCGCCCGATCCCGCCGAAACGCGCCAGGTAGTCGTCGTTCATGCCCCCGGCTCACTCATCCTTGGCGGCGGGCAACCGGCCCAACGCAGCGCGCAGATCACGCCCCGAGGGCTGTTGGTAAATGCGCAGGTCGAACTGCCCGATGACCGCGGTCAGGTGGTCAAAGATGTCCGCCTGGATCGCCTCGTAGAATGCCCAGCGCGTATCCTTGGAGAATACGTAGATTTCCAACGGCAGACCGTGCTCCGTCGGCGCCAACTGACGCACCAGGAAGGTCATGTCCTGATGAATCTGCGGGTGCGCCTTCAGGTAGGCGACGCAATAGGCGCGGAAGGTGCCCAGGTTGGTGATGCGCCGGCCGTTGCCGAGAATCGTGAGATCGGTGCCCCGCTCCCGGTTGGCCTGGTCGATCTCCTCGCGCTTCTTCTTCAGATACTCCTTCAGCAGGTCGAACTTGCCCCAGCGCTCGATCAACTCCTCGTCGGCGAAGCGGATGGATTGCAGGTCGATGTTCAGCGCGCGCTTGATGCGGCGGCCGCCCGACTCCTGCATGCCGCGCCAGTTCTTGAACGAGCCCGAAATCAGGTCGTAGGTCGGGATCGTCGTGATGGTCTTGTCCCAGTTCTGCACCTTCACGGTGGTCAGCGAG
>JBMSWZ010000102.1:0-5942 GCA_049425105.1 Cephaloticoccus sp. | reverse complement strand
CCCCACCGCCCCAACCACCGTTTTCCCGCGATGTATGCGTTCCAACGGTATCAGGTCGACGCCGAGACCGGTGCTTTGACGCTGGATCCCGCCGACGACCTCGGGCCCGGTTTCAAACTGGAACCGGTGTGGGAAACGCGCCTCGCCACCCTGAGGCTCGGCCGCATCAGCCGGATCACGGCGATCACGACCGACGACGGCACCGAGACCGCCGACCCGGGATTTGTGCCGGCGACGCCGGCCGAGACCCGCACGCCGGAACAGGTGGAACAGGCGAAGGCGGCCTACCTCGAGAACTGGTTCAAGCAGTTGCCCTGAGATGAAGCCCGCCCCGGACGTCGTTGCCCCGCGGACGGGTCCCTTGCGGCTCGTGCTGTTCGGCGCGACGGCGCTGGTGGCGGTGGCGTTTGGATTTTTGGTCCCCACGGTCGAACAGGCCCGCATGTGGGTGCAAAGCTACGGCTACTACACCATGGCCTTCACGGTGGCGTGGGCGGCGGTGGCGCTGGTGCGCTCCGCGCGCGACTGGCGGCGCGAGCTGCCGGCCACCACGCGGCGTGACCGCTGGGAGCTGGCGGCGGCGATCGGCGGGCTGACGCTCGTGGCGGTGCTGACCGTGCCCTACACCTACAAAGTCTTGTTCGACGAGTTCGTGCTGCAGTCCACCGCGTGGTGCCTGCACAAGGCGCGGGAAGTCGGCGCGATCGTGCGCGGCTACGAAGTCGACGGCGTGTTCTCCACCTTCCAGCACTACCTCGACAAGCGCCCCTTCTTTTTCGCGTTTGTCGTTTCGCTGCTGCACGACCTGACGGGCTACCGCGAGGCCAACATGTTTGCGCTGAACACGGCGCTCATGCCGGTGATTCTCGCCCTGCTTTACACGCTCGCCCGCCGGGTGGCGTCGCATCGCGCCGCGCTCGCGGCCGTGTGCGGGCTCGGGGCGTTTTCGCTGCTCGCGCACAATGCGACCGGCTCCGGCATGGAGATGCTCAACCTCGCCATGCTGCTCTTGGTCATGCTGCTCGCGTGCCGCTATCTCGATGCGCCGGATGAGCCGCGCCTGACCTTGCTGATCCTCGGCACCGTGCTGTTGGCGCAGTCGCGCTACGAGTCGGGGCTCTATGTCCTGCCCGCGGCGGTGGTGGTGCTCGAAGGCTGGCGGCGCGCCGGCCGGTTGATTCTCCCGGCGGCGGCGGTGCTGGCGCCCGCATTGTTGATTCCGTATGCGCTGCACAACACCTACCTGAGCGGCACGCCGATCCTGTGGGAGCTGCGCGAAGGCGAGAGCGCGCGTTTCGGCCCGGACTACTTTGTCAGCAACCTCGCCCACGCCTGGACCTTTTTCACCAGTTTCACCGGCCGTTACCTGAATTCCTGGTGGCTGACCCTCGCCGGGTTTCCGGCGTTGGCGGTCGCCGTCATCGCGGCGCTGCGCGGTTTGAAAACTTGGCGCACGGCGGCGGCGACCCACGTGGCGGTGGTCATCTTTGGCGCGGCGATCGCGGCGAACCTGGGGTTGCTGATGTTCTACTACTGGGGCGGCCTCGACGACCCGATCGTGTCGCGTCTGAGCCTGCCGTTCTGTGCACTGCTCACACTGGCGATTGCGTGGATTTGCGGCGGGGTGCGGCCGGAGTGGCGCGCCGTCGCGGCGAAGTGGGCGATCGCCGGGGCCCTGCTGGCCTACCTGACCTCCGGCCTGCGCGCCAATGCGTCGTTTTGGGCGATGAACCTGCAGGCCACGGAAATCGCGTGGGAAGTCGACACCGTGCGTGACCTGTCGCCGGAGTCGCGGCTCGTCATCACCAGCAAGTCGGCGCTCATCTGGCTCAACCATCAAATCCCCTCGATTCAGATCGTGCGGGCGCGGATGCGCGGCGAGGCAATCCAGTTTCATCTCGACCAACACACGTTTCGGGAAGTGCTGGTGATGCAGAAGTTTCGCCCGAGCGGCGCCGAGGGAGATTACCAATTGGATCCGGAAGACCGGCTGCCGGACACCTTTGTCTTGGAGCCGGTGCGGGAGCGGCGGTTCGGCACCTCGATCACGCGCATCAGCCGGCTCGTGCGCATCAATCCGGCACCGCCCGCGGCCGACACCTGAGTGCACCTCGCGCGGCCCAAGCTGATCTTTCTCGCCGGACTTCTCGGAGTTCACCTTGTGCTGGCTTTCGTGCCGGAAGTGATGGCGAAGTTTGGTGTGGGACGTTACGGACCGTGGTTTCGCGACGCCTACGCCATGCTCGCGGCGAGCGATTCGGCGCAGGCCGGCTACGATCCCTTCGTCGAAAATCCCTACGACCTCATCGGCGAGCGGCACATCTATTCGGATTGGTGGTTTGCGCTGGGCAAAATGGGATTGGACCGCTCCGACCATAGTTATCTCGGCCTGACCTTCCTGCTGGCATTCTGGGCGGCGGTGACGTGGGTGCTGCCGCTGGCGACCAAGCGCGACGCGTGGCTCGCGTTGGCGGTGTGCGGCTCGCCGCCGTTCTGGCTCGCGGCCAATCGGGGCAACCCGGACCTGCTGATGTTCGCGCTGCTCACGCTCGCGGCCGGCATGGTGCTGCGCCCCGGGGTGTGGCCCGGGCGGCTGGCCCTGGTGCCGCTGGGGCTCGCGGTGGGGTTGAAGTATTACCCCGTGCTGGGCGCGGGACTCTTGCTCGCTTGGCCGACGCGTCCGGCGTCGGAGCGAGTTTGGCGAATCGTGGTCGGCGGAGTCGGGTTGGCGTTGGTGGGGTGGTTGCTGCGGGACGCGCTCGCGAATTATTTTTCGGTCGGCTGGCTCGCGCGGGGCCAACTGACCTTTGGCGCGGCGGCGTTGCCGATGAAGGCCGGGCTCGATGGCGAAAGCTGTGTGCGGCTCGGTTTGGTGGCCGGCGCCGGCCTGGCGCTCTGGGCGGCGTGGCGCACGCGGGACGAGCGGGTGACCGTGGACCCGACGGACCGGACGGCGCTGTTGTTTCTGCTTGGAGCCACGCTGCTGGGAGGAAATTTTTTCCTGACCGTGGACTTTCTCTACAAAGGCATCTTTGCCGTCTGGCTGTTGCCGGCGTTTCTGATTTGGGCGGCGGGCACCGGACCGTTGCGCGGTCTGGCGCGCGGCTGGCTGGCGCTCGTGATTGTCATCCTGTGGTTCGTCCCGCTCGTGTGCCTGGCCTCGCCGTGGTGGCTGGAGTGGCTGGGAGCGGCGAGTGAGGCGCCGGTGCGGCGCAGTGCCGCCGCGCTGGTGGATGCCTTGGCCTGGGTCGTCGTCGTGCCGGTGCTCTGGCTCGCGGTGCCAATGCTGCGGGCGCTGGTCCGGCCGGTGCGAAAGGAGGCGGCGTGAACGCGCGCTGGTCTCGTGGGCGCTGGCCTGCGCTGCTCGGCGCGGCGTTGGTCTTGCTGTTTGCGGCGGGGCTGGTCCGGCCCGGCGTGATGGAGGCACTCGGGGTGCATCCGCTGAAGCCGCTTTACTCGGACCTCATTGCGATTCTCGCGGCGGGCGATGCGCAGGCCGCCGGGCTTGATCCGTATGCGCACAACCCCCTCGATCCGTTCAACCGGCCGCACGTTTACGGTCCGTGGTGGCTCGTCGCCGACGACCTTGGCCTCACGCGGGCGGACGCGTGGTGGCTGGGCTCGCTGTTGATGCTGACGGTGGCGGTGGCCGGCGCCGCCTGGCTGGCGCCACGGGAGGGCCGCGGCACGGCCGCTGCGGCGCTGCTCTTGCTGGCTCCGCCGATGCTGCTTGCGCTGGAGCGGGCCAACAACGACCTCGTGGTGTTGCTGCTGTTGATCGGCGCGGCGTGGGCGATAACCCGGCGCGGGTCGTGGATCGCGGCGGTCGGAGGCACCGCGGTGGTGACGGCGGCGGCGTTGAAACTATACCCGCTGGCGGCTTTGCCGGCCTTGGCGGCGCGGGCGACCAATCGGGGCCGGGCCTTGGGCTGGGTGGCGATCGCGGCCGCGGGCTGCGCGGCGGTGACCCTGGGGTCGCTCGCCACCTACCGCATGATCGCGGCGATGGCGCCGGAGCCGCTGACGATTTTCGGCTACGGGGCGAAATTGACCTACTACGTTTTCCTGACGATCCCCGAGCAACGCGGCTGGCTGATGCTCGGTGCGCTGCCGTGCCTGGCGGTGTTCCTTGGCGCGGCTTGGCGACATCGCCTCGCGTTGTGGCGGCTGGTGCCATCCGCCGGACTGGACGCGGCCGGCTACGTCGCTGGCGCGGCGTGCTGGATGCTGTGTTACGCGAGCACGATCAGTTTTCCCTACCGGCTCGTGCTGCTGCTGTTGCCGGCCCGGCAGTGGCTGGCGGCGACGGCCAATCCCGCGGCCCGCTTGCAATTTGGCGTGGCGCTGTTCGTGGTGTGGACGCCGGCCCTCAAGGAACACCTCCTGGTGCTCAACGCGGATGAGAGCCAGTTCACGGGTCCTCCGCTGGCGTGGATCGCACTGGGCGCGGAGCACGCGGCCGCCCTGGCCTTGACGCCACTGCTGGCGGTTTCGCTCGCCGGGTGGACGTGGCGGCGATTCGCGGTCGCGTCAGACGCCTAGGGCAACGGCTGGTTCAACGCGGCGTCGAGCTCCGACTCGCTGAGCCGATACACGAGGAAGGTGCGGCCGACGACGGCGTCGGGCGCCCGCGGCGCGAGGTAATTGCAGAACCGTCCGAAGCGCAGCTGTTCGAAGGCCTCGAGGTCCGCCGTCGTTGGCGGCGTGTCCGGTGCTGCCGCGGCAATCGCGTGGGCGCGTGCCCAATACGTTTGCTCCAACGCGGGAGTCCACGGACCGCGCACCTGCGTGTAGACCCGTTGGAGCATGGTGGCGCTGAGGCAGTAGAGGCCGGGCGACAAGGGCGGAAGCGTGCGGCGCCGGCCGTGATCAAAATACGCGTCGCCGATCCGCGTGGCCGCGAGGTCGAAGCGGAGCGGCTCGTCGGACCCGAAATACGAGAGATAGACCGGCTGGTCCCCGCGGTTCTCCCGCAGCCACGCCGCCAGGTCCGGCAGGCCCTGGCCCCAGTCGAGCGAACTGTCGACGAACAGCCGGTGCGCGTGGGCCGGGCCGCCCGCGAGCGGATTGAAATAAGCGAGGTAGTGCGGCCGCGTGCGCATGGCCTCGACGGCCTGCCACGCCCAGAGCGCCGCCACCAGGCCGAGCCCAAACCGAGAAAGGTTGCCCCGGCGCGGCACCGTCAGCACGCCGAGCAGAATGAAGAGCGGCGGATAAATCGGCAGGAGATGGCGGTGCCCGATATTGAGGTGGCTCGTGATCGCGGCTGTCGCGTAGACGAGCACGAAGGCGACCAGGGGTGCGACGCGATAACCCCAGCGCCGCCGCGCGGCCGGCGGCTGACGAAACGCGAGCACGACGGCGGCGACCAACGCCAGCAGCACGGGCCACGTGGTTTTGAGCAGAAACGCCGTGGGAAAAAATTCCCACCAACCGTCGGTGCGGAACTCGCCGGCGAAATACGCCAGTCGGGCCCGGGCGTGGTAGGTCGTGAAGGCGAATCCGTAACGCCACGCCTCGGGCAACACCCGGTGCTCGCGGGCCCAGGTGATCGCGGCCTGCACCGGGCCGGGCGCAAAATCGCCGCCGCCGACATCGGCCAGTTTGTCCGGCAACGGCGAGGGCGAGGTCATGAGCACCTCGGACCAAGGCTCCGCAAACGCCTGGTCGGGAATCGGCGCGGCGGAGTAGCGCCACCCGTATGCCGTCCAGAGGCAGCCCGCGGCGACGACCAACGCCACGGTGCCGGCGGCGAGCAAGGCCGCGCCGCGGCGCCAGCCGGCCAGCCGGCCGGCCCGGGAACCCGCGCGCCACGGCAGGTCGGCGCGGCGCCCCAGGCGACCCGCGAGGATGATCACGGCCACCGGCGCGAAGAGCACGGCGGAAACCTTGGTGAGCGCGAGGAAGCCGGCGGCGAAGCCCAGCGCGAGCACGCGGGCCGG
>JBMSWZ010000101.1:0-5944 GCA_049425105.1 Cephaloticoccus sp. | reverse complement strand
GGGGGGTTATTTTCAAGCCCCAATTTCACTAATAATCACCCCGGGGGGGGCATGACAAAAAAACCGCCGACCCGGGTGGGGTCGGCGTCGTGCGGAACCGAGGGTGCGTCAGTTCACCCCAGCAAGTTTCAGGATCTTCTCCCCCGTCAGGCGGATTTCCTTCGGGAGCGAGTGCGGGACCTTGCCGCCGTAGGTGGCGGCGAACGCCTTGAATTTCTCCTGCGTGGCCTTCACGAACTCCTCGGTCGGCCGGGTCTCGCCGAACAGCGCCATCATTTCCGGCAGCCAGCGGTGGCCGTAGCGGACGTGGTTCTGCTCGTCGTTGCGGTCGAAGGCGAGGAGCGTGTCGGCCTCAAAGTCGTTCAGCTCGCGCACCCGGTCCATGACGAGGGCCTTGGTCGGGAAGCTGCCGGCCTCGAATTCCATCGTCATTAGCGCGTAGCGTTCGTGCGGCGGCATTTGGACGAGGATGTTGTAGAGGTCGAGCGAGTGTTCGACGGTCATCAGGTCCACGCCGAGTTTGGGCAGCTGGCGGAAGCCGAACTGGCTGTGGCGCGACTCGTCCCAAAGGTGGCGGGCGAGGTCGAAGTGCAGATCGAACGGCGTCTTGGGCGTGTCGTAAAACACGGTCGCGAGGTAGTCGATCGCGTCCATCTCCATCATCAGCCAGACATAAACCATGAGGCGGATGACGCGGGCGTCGGTCTTCGGGTCGGCGAGCCAGGGGCGCACGATCGGGTCCTCGGTGGGATCCATCCCGAATACGCCGGAGCACACCGGATACTTGCCGCGGTTGCAGGTCGCCGGGTGGGCGAAGGGCGTTTGCTCGTGCTGCCAGACGAAGCTCGCGGCGAGGGGCAGGCGGGTTTCGCTGCCGAGCCAACCGCCGAGGTCGTCCAAAGCCTGGGTCAAATGGGTGGTCCACTCGCGGGCATCGACGTCCTTGAGGTGGACTTCGATCTCGCGCAGGTGGCGTTCCTCGTCGGCGATGAATTCCTCGACCAGCTTCTTGGAGGGCCAGTCGGCCAGGGGGTCGGTGACCTTCAGGTAATGCTGGTAGGCGGCGAGCAGGGCGGGCTTGAGCACGCGGTAGAAGCCCGCGGTGATCACGAGCGGGTTGCTGGTGTTGGTGCCGACGGCTTCCTCGAAGATCCGGGCGATCTCCGGGCGGACGTTGTCGTGCGTGCCGAAGGTGGTGAGCTCGCGGCCGCGCTCGCGCAGAAAACGCGCGTGCCCGGCGGATTCCCAGGCGTGCTGGCAGATCAGGTATTTCAGCTCCGGCTCGCCGACGCGGTAGACGAGGGTCGTGACCGTGCGCAGGTATTCGCGCTCCACCTCGAAGAGGAGGCGGAGGAGGCGCGTCATTTCATTGACGGCAGCCATGCGGCCGGCGGCGGCCGGGCGGGCGGAGAAAGTGGTGGACGTGGCCATGGGGAAAGGGGGAGCTCTTTCTCTTTATTCTTTCTCTTACTCGTTCGTCAGTCCCGTGCGGTGAGGGAGAAAGAGAACGATTAAGAGGAAAGAGAAAGAGCGGATGTCGTTGTTCGCGTGGGTTGGTTAGCAGATGAGGCCGCGCTTGCCGTTCGGGCCGTGCGCGGGCGGGTTGATGCCGACCCAGCGCTCGTCGATGGGCTCGGAGGCGCGCTGGTAGCGGCTGTCGCTCGAGATGCGCAGGCGGTTGCCGGAGCGGTTGTCGAGCGAGGCATGCACGAGGAACATGCCGAAGGTGAGGAAGTCGCCGGCCTCGAACTCGGTCGTGAGCCAGCGGCCGCCGAACTTGTTGCGCACGGCTGGCGGGTTGTGCGAGAGCGTGCCGGTGAAGGACCAGCCGCCGGACTTGGCCTTCTCGACCTCCTTGCTCTTGTTCTCACAATAGCCGTCGACGTCGCGATAGACGTAGTTCTTCAGGAGATCCATGCGCTTGTGCGAGCCCTCGAGCACCATCAAGCCGCCGAGCTCGAACGAGATGTCGCCGTAGGGCATCCAGCAGGTCATGTGCTGGTGCGTGCCGCGGCCCATGTAGGGCAGGTCGCAGTGCGGGTTGGTGCCCTTGCCGGGGCCGATGGCGCGGAGCCAGGTGTAGTCGTAGTGGCGGATGGGTTCGCCGTAGAACTTGGCGTAAAAATCCGTCAGGCGGCCGGAGTAAAGCAGGTCCTGCACGGGCGCGCAGCCGTTGGTGATTTCGGGCTTGAAGATGTAACCGGCGTCGGGTTTGGCCACGGCGTCCATCTTCGGGTAGGCGGGGTCGAGCACGCCGGCGGCCGCGAGGCGGTCCGTGATGGCGGCGCGGGCCGAGAGGACGGCGTCGCGGTCGAGGTAGCCCTTCATGTACAGGTAGCCGTCCTCGGCGAAGCGGCGCCGGAGTTCGACGAAGTCGGTGGCGGCGTCAGACGAATCGCGCAGCAGGCCGAACTTGTCCTCGCTCATGTCGAGCTCGTGACCATAGGAGACGATTTGGGGGAGCGTGGCAGTGCTCATGGAGATAAAGGGGACTGGGAGGCGGGGAATAGGGTGACAGACCGGCGGGACTCCCGACGGGCAGGACAATATATACGCAGTCCCGCGCCCTTAAAATGGTTGAAATGTGATTTCGCATGTAAAATCTGGGAAAAACCATGCCCAAGTACACCCCCACCGCCTTTCAGAGCCAGGCTTGGCTCGAGAGCCCGATTCGCCTGAAACGCGACGAGCTCCAGCTGGCGGGCGCCCTGCGCGACGTGCCGGGATTGGATCCGCGGTCGATGCGTGTTTTGGGAAGCTACTCCTTTATCTACATGGTGAAGGTCGACGGCTACTACGCCGACGCCAATGGCTACTGGAAAGACCTGGTGAGTGGCGACCTCGTGCTGATCTTCCCCGAGTTGGCCCACGCTTACGGGCCGAAGCCGGGCACCGCGTGGGACCAGCTTTATTGGGTCTTCAACGGCCCGCATTTCGATTTTCTGGTCACCAGCGGCTTGCTCACGCCCGAGCGACCGGTCTGGCACGTGGAGCCGGTCGACTACTGGCACCGGCGCTTCCACGACGTGCTGGCCGGCGACGACTGGCACACCGACGTGACCGCGCGCCGGATCATGGGCGCTTTCATGCACCTGACCTACGACCTTGCGGCGGC
Source organism: Cephaloticoccus sp. (assembly GCA_049425105.1). Taxonomy (GTDB): domain Bacteria; phylum Verrucomicrobiota; class Verrucomicrobiia; order Opitutales; family Opitutaceae; genus Cephaloticoccus. The sequence continues at coordinate 2,829 of JBMSWZ010000101.1, read as the reverse complement.
GGACGCCGAGGGCACGGCGCGCACGGCCCGCGACCGCTGGCTGGAAGAGGCCCAGCGTCTGCTTGCCAATCGCGCGGGCAACGGCTGGCCGTCACCCATGGAGGTGGCGCGCGCGGTGGGGCTCAACTACGACAATTTCCGGAAGCAGTTCGCTTTGAAGACCGGCCTGTCGCCCGGCCAATTCCAGAAGCGCCGGAAGATCGACCGTGCGTGCGCCGCGATCTACCAGGGCAGCCACGGCTTCAAGGAACTCGTGGAGGAATTGGACTTCTGCGACGCCTTTCACTTTTCCAAGAGCTTCAAGCAGGTCATGGGCATGACCCCCTCGGAGTTTCGGAAAAAGGCGCACGCCTGAGGGCGTGATTGGGACGCGGTCGCGTCGAGCCCGGCGAGGCAGACGCGCAGAGGGACCTGCGCGTCCACCTTGGTGACGACCTCAATTAAACGACGGCCACTTGGCCTCGGGGATGGGCCGCCAGAGGATGTCTTTGTCGATGCGCGGCTGGTGGTGCCGGTATTTCTTCATCAACCGGATCTTTTCGCGCAGCAGGTCGGGCAGGTCCTCGCCGTAGCAGAACGTGTTGTTGCCGATGGCGGAGAGCACCATGAACTCGGTGCGGTCGGCCTCGAGCAGGTCGATGAGGTTCTGGGTGTTGACGAGCTCGGCATCGATCGCGGCCTGCAGGGCCTTCTCGTGCTTCCGTTTGTCGGCGGCCTTGGTGCTGTCGAGGTAGCCGTAAACGTGGGCGCACCACGCGGCGACCATGCGGATCGAGCCGCAGACGGCGCGATAGCCGCGGGCGCGGTCGAGCAAGTCGATGAACACGGCCTGCGCGGTCGGTTCGGCGGCGGTCTGCTTCTCAAGTTTCTCCAGTCGGGCGATGAGTTTGTCGACGCGCGGCAGGCATTGCTTGTCGTAGTTGGCCGCGGCCTTGATGCCCTGCTCCTTGGTGACGACGTCGAACAGCACGTCTTTGCCGAGATCATTGATGCCGGGGTTGTTGTGCTGGAAGCAGCCGTGGCGCTCGTAATACGCGCGCTCCTTCGCGGGAATGGCCTCGATGTCAGGCACGTAAGGCCGGTCGAAGGTGCGCTGCCAGGTGAAGGCGAAGCCGCTGAACAGCATCACCGGCGGCTGCCAGCTGACGGCCTCCTCGAAGGCGTCCCAGCAGGCGACGAGCGTGGCGGCATGCTTCGCCCCGACGAAGCCGCGGGCGGTGTTGAGCAGCACCTCGTCGATCGGAATCTCCGGGGTGAACTGCGTGGCGCGGAGGACGGCGGGGTTGGGCCAATAGGGCGATTGCTGCGGGTTGTTGATGCCGCCGAGCGCGCTGATGCGCTTCAGGCCGAGGTCGCGCATCGATTCCAGTTTCTTGCGTAACAGGCGCGGATACGGCACGCCGAGCAACGGCTCGAAGCAGGCGGTGGAGCCGGCGGCGTATTGCAGCGTCGGCTCGGCGCCGCGGGAGCGCGAATCCTCGAGGGCGGCGCGCTCGGTCGGGTCGATCTCGGTTTGCAGCGGGCTGCCGGCCGCGCCGCTCATCTCGGGATACTTCGGATGCGCGTAGGGCAGCGAATAACCGCGCACGAGGAGCGAGGGCGCCTCCCACGTGATGTGTTCGTTCATGCCGGCCTTGATGTGGTCCTGCTCCAGCTTGAACGGCTCGAGGCGCAGGATGATGTCGAAGTTCGGGTTGATCTCGGCGGCGGCGGTTTGGATGTTGGCGAGGTAGCGCACGATGCTTTCGCCGGCCGCCTGGGCGATCTTGTCGTGGTTGCGCCATTCGCGAATCATGTAGGGGCCGCCGTTGCGGCCGACGTAGAGCGAACCGGTGTGCTCGAAGCCCGAGCCGCTGTCATTGGTCCACACGCTCAAGTAGCTCAGGTCCGGCGCGGCCTTCATCAGGTTTTGGATCGCGGCGCGGTAGTGCTGCAGCGTGATCGGGTGGTCCTGCGCGAGGCAGTAGCGCGGCAGGCGGGAGCGGAACGGATGGTCGACGCGCGCGCCGCGGAGCGTGGTGTAGCGTTGGAAAACCCGCTCGGGCAGCGTGCGCGGCTCGAACATGCACACGCCGGGCTTGAGGCCGTATTTGCGGCCGAGCGCGGCGAGGCTCTTGAGGTTGTTTAGGTTGGCCTCGAGGTAGTGCGGTTGCCACAGGCCGGCGGTGAGCGGCGTGTCGACGAAGTGATTGAAGCCGGGCGTGTAGGTGTAGAATTGCGGGTAGTATTCCGACTGCACCGAGTCCTCCATCGGCATGTGCGCCTGCAGGCCGTTGATCTCGACGTGGGTGAAACCCGTCTCGGCGAGGGTGGCGACGTAGCGTTCGCGGTCGAACTTGCGGATGCTGCGCCAGTATTGCGTGAGGCAGGAATCCCAGTGCGGACGGTGCCAGGAGAAGGTCGCCTGGATGAACAGACCGGCGTCGAGCTTGGCGCGCAGCTGGTCGTTGAGGCCGTTGGCGAGGAGACGCACGGCGGCGTAGAGGAGGGAGCCGGCGTCGGCGATGATTTCGCCCGTGCCGTCGTCGCTGACCTTGAGCCACATCCAGCCGGGTTCGGCGGCCTTGGACTTGGGCAAGAGCTTCGCCCAATCGCGCGGGGCGAGGGCGACGTTGACGCCTTGGCCGGGTTTGGCGGATTTGGCAGCGCGTCCACCAGTCAGGCGGGCCAGTTCGGCGGCGGCGGTCTGCTCGACGGCCTGAAACTTGTCGGGATAGGTGATGCTGCGGACATTGAGCGCAGCGAGGGTCGGGGTGCTTTCGGTGCTCATTAAAGGTAAGTAACCCGGCCTGAGCCGCTTGTGTTCATGGTGAAAGCCACCTGCGCAAA
>JBMSWZ010000100.1:0-6032 GCA_049425105.1 Cephaloticoccus sp. | reverse complement strand
GCCACGTAAGTGCCTTTGCCCGGTTTGCGGCCGTCCACCCAATACATGCCGGTGCGGTATTGATATACCCCGACGCCGGTTTGCTTGGGATTGAAATAAGACCCGCCGCGATCGGTGATCATCAGCGCGCAGTAGGTCACGGTGCGATTGTCGTTGGTCTGGTTCACCGTGACCATGGGGTATTGCTTCGCCCCGGCAAAAGGGCTGAGGGTCACGTTGAGCTGAATATTGTCCGCACTGCCCGGCGCGGCCTTGCTCAGCAGGCGGAGGGAGAGTTTGGGTTCGCCATCGTAGGGGTTGTAATTGCCGTCAGCGTAGTCTTCCGGACCGCGGGTGAGCTTGAAGGTGCGGTTCAGGTCGTAACCCTTGCCGGCGTCCTGGGCCTTGACCATGAGTTCCAGATTGAACTGCTGTTGCGATTTGTCGGCCTGGACGTGCAGCACGGTGGCGCAGAGGAGGGCGACGCGGCCCAAGTGGCGCAGGTAGTTCATAGTTCGGAGGAGGAGAATGACTTCGGGGAGTCGTAGCGGATGATTTTGCCGTCGCCGCCGCAGGGGCTGCAGGGACCGCTGGTCTGGATGTCGCCCTTGCCGCTGCAGCGCGAGCACCGGCGGTCACCGTCGCCGCCGCAGGACCGGCAGCGGACATTGTCGGCCACGCTCCAGTTGCCCCGACCGTTGCAGGTGGTGCAGCGCACGGTGGCGCTCTTATAATCCCGCGCCCGATTGTCGCCTTTGCTGTCGTAGCTGAAGCGGACATAGCCGCTGCCGCGGCAAGACGCGCACGAGGTATGCCGGTATTTCTTGGTCGTGCCGCTGCCGTTGCATTTGTCGCACCGGTAGGAGCCCCGCCCGCGGCAGTCGCCGCAGGTGCGGTAGCCGGTGTGCTTGCCGGCGCCCTTGCAGGTTTCGCAGGAAACCTGGCGGGTCAGCGCGGCGATCACGGACTCCGGCACCACGGGATTGGAGGTCGAACGCCAATAGCCGGCGGCTTGGGCGCGGTTGAACTGGTTGTAGGCTTCGCGCAGGTTGGTGCTGCCGGCGCGGCGATAGAGGTAGATTTCGCCCAGCAGTGCCGCTGGTTCCGGATACCCTGCAGCGATACCCTTCTGGAGATACGGGATGGCGGCGGAGGGATTCCGCGGGAATCCCTCGATGCCTTTGGCGTAGTAGATGCCGACGAAGAGGTTAGCGAGGGGGTCGTTATACTTGGCGGCCTCCAGCAGGTAGGTGGCGGCGGCCTTGGTGTCCTTGGGACCGCCTTGGCCGGTGCTCACCAGATTGTAAAGCGGCCGGGCGATTTCCCGGTAGCCGTGGTTCCAGCTGATCTCGAGCAGCCGGCGGTATTTCCGGGCGTCGACTTGGTTGGCGGGGAGTTTGCCCAGCCGCAGGGCCTCTTCGTAGCAGGCCATGGGGTATTCTTTGTCCAAGGCGAGGGCCTTGAGCCGGGTTGCCACGGCGGCTTCGCGCGGTCCCGCCTCGCCGCTGGCCCAGTAATTGGCCAGCGTCCAGGCCTCGGCGCCATTGAGTTGGTTGGCGTCGGCGAGGCGTTGGTGCAGGGCGCGATTCTCGCGCGGCTGGGGCGTCTGCCCGATCCGCAGGCGGATGGTGGTCGAATCGTTCTGCTCGATCAGCTCGGCGATGACCCCGTCGGCCTCCGCTTCCCGCTTTGCATCGCGGTAGGCGCCGAGGAGCGATTGCAGGAAGGCGGTTTGCTTGGGCACGTCGAGCTGGCGCAGGCCCTCCAGGCTGAGAATCAGCGGAGTGGAGTTGCCGGCGAAGGCGTGAACGAGCGTTTCGCGCACGCGGCCAACCAGGTCGTCATGGCCTTCGCCAAACCAGCGGCGGCACATGGTCAGGCTGTAAAGGTTCATCGCCTCGTCGTGTTCGGCCCCCAGATCCTTGACCAGATTCCACCCTGCGCCTCGGCGTCGGTGACCTGGGTCGCGCTCCAGCGTGTCACGCATCTGCTGCAGGCACCCCTCGACGTAGGTGTCGTAAAATGCGGGCACATGCACGCGGAGATCCGCGATGCCGGCGGCGCCGTGACGGTTACGCACGCTCTGGAGAAAGGGCGTGATAAAGGTGTCGGCCCGCAGCGAGCGGAGGGACGATTTGATCGTGGTGACGCCCCGCAGCGTCTTGTTCCATTCGTCGCCTGCCGGGCGCACGCTGGTGCGGCCTTCCAGAAAGGCGACCGAGTCGGAGGGGACCACACGGCGCAGCTCGTAGAGGCGCTGCTCGTAGTCGTCCAAGCCCTTGGCGCCATCCGCGAGTGCCTGCCGGTAGGTGGAGGGCAGCTTCGCCTTGAGGTTGTCGAGGGTGGCGAAGTCCTTTTCAAGCTGCGCCTGCTCGGCCTGCAGGGCGGCCCAGTTTTCGCGCAGCAACGTGGTGATTTCGCGGGTCTGGCTCCAGGCGACGGAGCCGGCGAGGACGAGGTAACATCAAACAATCCGGAAGAGCTTTTGAAGAGTCATGGGTCGATGAGTGGGGGCCTTGACGATCTTGCCCGGGGCACAGATCGCATGACGCGGCACGTTTTGTTTTCTTGGTCCGGCGCTGGCAACACCGGATCGCCGGCGGTTGAAATCTAATGTCACTTCGGTGGCGATGGGGGATTGCTAATCGCCCGCTGAAATCGCGATTGGCGAATAGGGCCCGGCGCTGCTATCACGGCCTGATGCTGAAACGTCTTTTGCTCATGGTCCTGGGTGCGGCGGTCTCGCTTGGGGGTCCGCTGCGGGCCGGGGAATCCGCCGATGATTATGTGAAATCCGTGGAGGCATGGCGCGAGGCCCGCGCCGCGCGCCTCACCGCGCCGAGCGGCTGGCTCTCCTTGATCGGCCTGCATTTTCTCGCGCCCGGCGAGAACACGGTCGGCGCAGGCGACGACAACGACCTCGTGCTGGCGGCGGGCCCGGCCAGTCTGGGCACGGTGGTGCTGGAGGAGAGCGGCCGCGTGATGCTGCGCGTGACGCCCGGCGCGGGCGTGCGCGTCAACCAGCGCGAGGTGCTCTCCGCCGAACTCGTGCCCGAGGGCCGCGGCGACACGACCATCGTCTCGGCGGGCACGATGAGTTTTTATGTCATCGTGCGCGGGGACAAATTTGGCCTGCGCGTCAAGGACACCGAGTCGGAGCGCCGCCGCCATTTCGCCGGCATTGATTACTATCCGATCGATCCGGCCTGGCGCATCACCGCCGACTGGGTGCCGTTCGAAAAGCCGCGCGAGGTGATGATCAGCAACATTCTTGGTCAGGAGTCCCCGGCGACCGTGCTGGGCAAGGTCGTGTTCGAGCACGACGGCCGCACGATCGAGCTGCTGCCGCTGCAGGAGACGCTGGGCGAGCCGTTGTTCTTCATCATCGCCGACGAGACCAGCTGGCGCGAGACCTATGGCGCCGCGCGTTTCGTCTACGCGGATCCGCCGGTGGACGGAAAAGTCGTGATCGATTTCAACCAAGCCATCAATCCGCCCTGCGCCTTCACGCCCTTTGCCACCTGCCCGCTGCCGCCCAAGGAGAACGTGCTGCCGATCGCCGTGACCGCGGGCGAAAAAGACTACGCCGGCGAACATTGAGGAATATTTCCGCCCACCTCGACTCCCACCCCCGATGAAACGTCTTTTCGCCGCCCTGATCCTGTCCTCTCTGCCGCTCGCGCGCGCGGGCGCTCCCGCCGCCACGGTGGAGTCCGCCCAGCCGCTCCCCGTGGGCGCGGCGGCGCCAGCCGCCACGGTGCGTGCGCCGGATGGCGCGGAGGTCGACCTCGGCGCCCTCGTCTGCGCCCAGCCCCCGATCCTGAGCTTCTATCGCGGCGGCTGGTGTCCGTATTGCAACCGGCACTTGGAAGAATTGCAGGGCATCGAGGCCGATCTGCTGAAGCTGGGTTATCAGATCATCGCCCTGAGCCCGGACCGACCGGAAGCGCTGGCGGCCACGACGGAAAAGAATCACCTGGCCTACCGGTTGTTCTCGGACCGCGCCATGCACGCGGCCGATGCCTGGGGCACGGCGTTCGTGATGCCGGACGACATCGTGGCCAAATACGGCAAGTGGAACATCGACCTCGCGCCGCTGCCCGGCGACGACGCGAAGCGCTGGCTGCCCGTGCCGGCCGTCTTTGTGGTGACGGACGGGACGGTGCGCTTCGTGCACAGCGAGCCCGACTACAAGGTGCGGCTGGCGGCGGATGCGGTGTTGGCGGCTGCGCAAGCCGTGCTTACTACGGCGAAGTGACCGGGGCCGCGGCGATCGCGCAGAGATCCGGCCGCGGATTCAGCAGCAGGAAGTCGTGTTCGCAGTCCTGCGGTGGCGGCGGCGGTGGCTCCGCGGGTCGCGCGGGCGTGCGGCGCGGCCGGCTGTGCGGCCAGAGGCGGTGAAACGGGGTTTCGGCGGTGATGGGATGCATGGTGTGGCGGTTGGTGCCGCCTCCCTTTTCCCGGCCGGAGAACAAAAAACCCTCCGGCTTGGGACCGGAGGGGCGGGTTGCGTGTGATTGCACTCAGACCCCTCGCGGCGCGTTGGCGACGACAATAGCGGAGACTGCGACCACGGAGGCGTGGACGGAGCTCGAAGCAATCGCTTTGGCGGAGGAGATCATGTTGCGGGGCGAGAAAGGCCGGGGAGCCGTCGGGTGTCAAGGACGGCGTCGGATGCCGGCGAGCCGCCGGCGCTCCCCCGGGAGGGGTGGGATTATCGCGGATTGTTTTGGGGTGGGCGCGCCGGTCCCGCGGCGCGCTTATCCCGCATTCGCGGTAGGCGTGTTCCTGCATCACCCCGCCGCGATGACCAAAAAACGTTCGCATCGGCGGGATTTGGAAATCCCGCCCTCCATCAAGCTGCGAGGAGATCCCGGTATTCGGCGTGGCGCTCGATGAAGCGCGCGACGTAGGAGCACTGGGGCACGACTTTGCGGCCGCCGGCGCGGGCATCAGTGAGGCCGCGGCGCACGAGACGCTCGGCCAGACCGCGTCCGCGCAGCTCGGGCGGCACAAAGGTGTGGGTGAAGGTGACGACCCCCGCCGCCAGCGTGTAATCAAGCACGGCGGCGGTGCCGTCGACGGCCAGCGAGTATCGTCGCGCCGCCGCGTCGTGCGTGACCGCCGGGTCGCTCATGCGTCGAGAATGTTGTCCGGCAGGCGCGGGGGCAGGAGCTTCGGCCGGGGAAACTTCGTCTTGATCGTCACGTAGCGGCCGGACTTCGCGGCCTTCTCAAAGGCGCCCATGACCTCGACCACGTGGGTGGTGAGGTCGCCGTTGCAGCGGAAATTGCGGCGCCGGCGGCGGACGCTGTAGGCCATGTCGGCCACGCCCGTGCCCCGCAGGCGCTCCTCGGAGTGGGTGAGCTCGGCACTGATGAAGTCGGGCTCGCGGCCGCGCTTGTATTGGACCGGGCCGGTGAAGGTGTTCGGGTCGGGCACGAGCATGGTGCCCTCGCTGCCAAAAACCTCGATGCGCGGCATCGGCGCGCCCGGCCAAGTGTCGAAGCTCATGATGATCGTGGCGATGACGCCGTTCGCGAACTCGAGCGTGCCGGCGTAGTGCGTGGGCACCTCGACCTTCACCTTTTTTCCGTGTAGCGGCTGGCTGGTGATCGTGCGGGTCGGGAACGACGCCTTGGTGCTGCCGCTGACGCGCTGCACGGGGCCGAAGAGATTCACGAGGGCCGTGAGGTAGTAGGGGCCCATGTCGAACATCGGGCCGCCGCCTTTCTTGTAGTAAAATTCCGGCGCCGGGTGCCACGACTCGTGGCCGCGGCCAATGCAGTAGGCGGTGGCGGCGACGGGCCGGCCGATCACGCCGTCTTCCAACAATTGCTTCGCGGTCTGGCCGCCGCCGCCGAGGAAGGTGTCGGGCGCGCCGCCGACGAGCAGACCCTTGCGGCGCGCGAGTGCGAGCACGCGCCTGGCCTCGGCCACGTCGAGCGCGAAGGGCTTTTCCACGTAGGCGTGCTTGCCGGCGCGCAGGATGCGCTCGTTGAGCGGCGCGTGGGCCTGCGGGATCGTCAGGTTGATGACGATCTCGATCTCGG
>JBMSWZ010000099.1:0-6103 GCA_049425105.1 Cephaloticoccus sp. | reverse complement strand
GGCGTGGGTTGCCTCAGCGCCCAGCGGACCGCGGCCTCCGCCGAGGCGGAGCGTGATTGCCTGCCATTCCGGCAAAGCAGCCTGGGCGGAAGCGAGCAACGCGTCCGGACCGGCCGAAAGCATGCCGGGGGCGGGAAGCGTCACGCCGGCAGCGGCGGCGCCGGGCGGGCCGCCGCGCCCGGGGACCTCCTCGCCGGCGAGCGTGTAAATCAGGTTGCCCGCCCAACGATAGGAAATGGGCAGGGCCGTGAGGGTGAGCACGATCAACACGGGCGCGCACCAGAAGCCGATCGCGTTGTGCCAGTTCCAGTCGCGGGCCTTGCTGCTGTCGTTCCGGGTGAACCACAGCGAACGTCGCAGACCCTTGCTGCGCCAGTTGCGCGGGCACCAGATGTAGAGGCCGGTGACGGCGAGCACGAAAAAGGCGAGGTTGCACGCGCCGTTGATCGCCTTGCCGATGGCGCGCTGATCGCCGCCGCGGGCAAGGACGCGGTGCCAGTCTTCCATCAGGTGCAGGAAGTCGTTCATGCGGGTCGAGGCCGGCGAACGAATCTCGCCGGTGTAGGGATTGGCGTAGAGCGCGCCCTCGCGGCCGAGTGCAAACATGACGGCAGCGGCGGGATCGGCGGACACCGTGATCGCCGTGGGCTTGGCGTCGGGATGCGCGGCTTGGAGCGCGCGCTGGAGTTCGGCGACGGACCGGCGTTCGGCCGAATCGCCCGCGACCACGCGCCGTGCATCGCGTTCCGCCCACGCCACGAGCTCTTTTTCAAAGGCGAGGGTCGTGCCGGTGAAGCACATGATGAAAATGGAGAGGCCGGCGACCACGCCGGCGACCAGGTGAATCCAGAAGAGGACTTGGCGGAAACGCATGGGAAGAGTCAGGAGAGCGTGGCCGGAGCGGCCAGCTCGTCGAGCCGTTGGAGGGCCTCGCCGATGTGATGGAGCGCCTGGAGTCGGCGCTCGGTGGCCTCTTCCCCGACGATCACGGGGAAACGGGTGCGCAGTTCCTCCCGGGCCTCGGTGAGGCCGGCGCGGGCGAGGGCGGTCAGCTCGGGCTGGTCGGTGAACGCATCGTCCGACGCGGTCGGGTCGAGGTTTTCCAATACGAAATCGGCGAGGAAGTGCACTTGGTGGCGGCTATAGAACGCGATGCCGAAACGGAACAGGCGCTCGGCCAGCGGGCGAAAATGCGTGACGCCCAACCTTTCCCACTGGCGGGCCAGGGTCATGCCGGTGTCGACGGCGTCGCCGGCGCTGGCGATGAGTTGGGCGCGGCGTTCGGCGGAGTCGGCTTCGACCAGCCACTGGCCGATGACCTGGCACAAGGTGCGGCGCGCCTTCAGGCCGACGTCGGCGAACGCGGTGCGCTGCTGTTCGTGGCGGGAGGTGAGCGAAAGTGCGGCGGCCAGCGCGGCACTGGCGCGCAGGGAACGGTCGGGGAGCGGGCTCTCGATCAAGAACTGAGCGAGGTTGACTTGGGCGCCGGCGAGATTGAGCCGGTAGTCGAGCTGGTCGGCCACGGGCAGGCCGGAGAGCAGGCCGATGGCCTGTTCGGTGGAACTGATGGCCTCAAGACGACGATTCTCGTCGGTCGAACGCTGCAGGGCTTGACCGCGATTGAGCCACGCGGCGCCCATGGTGTTGGTGAGCGCGTCGTCCGGCGTCACCGCGGCCAGCAGGGCCAGGGTGCGGTCGTAGCTGCGCACGGCGTCGCCCGCGCCGTCGGGCTGGCGTTGACGGGCGTTGCCGCGATTCATCCACACCACGGCCAGCAGGCGCGTGGTCGCGGCGTCGGGCGACGGCGCAACTTCCAACTGTGCGATCGCCTGATCGTAGCACGTCACGGCCGCCGCGAGCGCACCGGCGTGGCCGACGGCTTCCAGCGACTGGCCGCGCGCCAAGAGGCGAGCCGCTTCGTCGGTGCGGGTGGAGGTGGCGTTCATCGGAGCGAAGGGGGAATCATCCGCGGCCCGGCCGGAACCGGCCGGTGATTTTGTTTGAGTGACCGGTGATTCCGCAGGGAACCCGGGGGTGGTCGGCGCGCGGCACGGGCGGCGGATGAAAGGGGATCAAGTCTCGGCCCACTGGCGGAGGAGGTTGTGGTAAACCCCGGTGAGCTGCACGACACCGGCATGGCCGGGGGCGTCGGCGGCGACGCGCTGGATGCCGACGTCCATGTCGAACAGAAGCGCACGCTTCGCGTCGTCGCGGATCATGCTCTGCAGCCAGAAAAAGGAGCAGAGCCGGGTGCCGCGCGTGACGGGCGTCACGCGGTGCAGGCTGGTGGACGGGTAAAGGATGAGGTGACCGGCGGGGAGCTTCACGGTTTTCTCGCCGTAGGTGTCCTCGATGATGAGTTCGCCGCCGTCGTATTCCTCCGGTCCGGCGAAAAAGAACGTGCACGACAGGTCCGTGCGAATGCGCCGCCCGTCGGGCAGCGTGCGGATGGAGCCGTCGACATGCGTGCCGAAGGTCTGGCCGCCGGAGTAGCGGTTGAAGAGCGGCGGCAGGATGTGCAGCGGCAACGCGGCCGAGACGAAGAGCGGATGTTTTTGCAGCGCGGCGAGCAACTGCCCGCCGAGCTCGCGACCGACGGGGTCGTCGATCGCAAGCTGCTGGTTGTCCTTGACGCGGGCGCCCTGGTGGCCGGCGGTGGCGCGGCCATCGATCCAGATGGCGGCCTCAAGCTGGGCGCGGGCGGCGGCGAGGGCAGCGCCGGTGAGAACATCGGGAATGGCGAGGATCATGGCGGGATCAAAAGCTGAAGCGGGCGGACAGGATGACCTGACGGGCCTGCCCGGGGATGTGGTGGCCGCCGCCGACGCGGTCGATGTAGGCCTCGTCGAACAGGTTGGTGGCGTTGAGTTGGAGGCTAATCCGATCGTTAACCGGGTAGGCCAGCATGGCGTTGAACAGCCAGTAGGACGGGATGGTCTCGGCGTTGACCGAGGTGTTGCGGAACACGCTGTCCATGTATTGGGCACCGCCACCGATGGTGAGGCCGAAGGGCAGGGCGTAGGTAGTCCAGAGGTTGAACGTGGTCTTGGGCGTGAGGCCGAACTCCTGACCGGCGAGGCCGGCGGTGTTGGAGGCGACGATCTGGCTGTCCATCAGCGCGAGGCCGGCGAAGACGGTCCATGCCCGGGAGAGGTTGCCGGCGGCCGTGAACTCGACGCCGTCCACGCGTTCCTTGCCCTGCAGCACGGTCGGCGGGTCGTTCAGGTTCACGCCGGGCGTGCGGGCATTGGTCTTCTCGGTGCGGAAGAGCGCAAAGGTGAGCGCGAGGCGGTCGTTCAGCGCGCTCCACTTTGCGCCGACCTCGTAGCTGTCGGTTTCTTCCGGGGCAATTTGGGACAGGTCCGTGCCGCGGGACACGAGGATGAGGTCCTCGCTGGAGGGATTGAAGGAGTTGGCGTAGCCGGCGTAGACGCTCGACTTCTCGGTGGGCTTGTAGGTGACGCCGACGCGGGTGCTGAGGGCGTCGTCCTGGCGGTGATAGGGGGTGGCGACGCCGGTGGTGGCGACAGAGCGGTAGTCGGCGTCGATGACGTCGTAGCGAAGGCCGACATTGAGCTGCCAGCGCTGACCCGCGAAGATGTTGTCGAAGAGGTAGAGCGCGACGCTGTCGGCTTCGCCTTGGTTATAGGCGCCGTCGCGGCTGATGCGGCCGGTGTAAGTGTCGTTGGGATTCGGCGTGTAGACGTCGGTGGTCGGCAGAACCGTGGCCGGGTCCTCCACGCGATTGTAGTTGGTCTGTTCCTCGCGGCTGAACTCAACGCCCGCGGCAATGGCGTGATTGATGCGGCCGACCATGACGTCGATGTCAATGTGGGTCTGGTTGGCGAGGATCTCGTCTTCATGGTCGCGGGACTTCCAGTCGGTGCGGCGAATGACGGTGGTGCTGCCGGATTCGAAACGCGGAGCGGTGATGATGGAATCGCGGTAGGTGTGGCCGAGGCGGGTGAGGTTGCGGATGGCAAAGCCCTTGCCGTTGTCGTGGTCGATGATTGCGGTGAGCAAGTCCTGTTCGATCTTCTCGTAGTCGCGCGCCTTCAGGCCATACCAGTTGGTGGACGGCACCGGCGGCCGGTAGCTGTAGGCTTGGCGCGGCATGCCGTAGTCCGGGACGTTGGCCTGTTCGAGGCGCTGCCATGAGAAGGTCACCTTGGTGGGCTGGCCGAGGCCGATCGCCAACGAAGGGGCGAGGCCCCAGCTGGTGTTTTCCACGACGTCGCGGCCGGGGACGCCGGCGTCGGTGACCATGAGGTTGACGCGGATGGCCTTGGTGACGTCGAGCGGCTGATTCACGTCGGCAGTGGCGCGGCGGAAATCGTCGGTGCCGATCGCGGCCGTGGCCGAGCGACTGGCGACGGCTTGCGGGGTTTTGGTGACGAGGTTCACTGATCCGCCGGTCGAGCCGCGGCCGGCGGTGGAGGAGGAGGGACCCTTGGAGACCTCGACTTGCTCGAGGTTGAAGGAGTCGCGGGCGTAACCGCCGAGGTCGCGCACGCCGTCAATGAACATGTCGGTGCGGGCGCTGAAACCGCGAATGGTCATCTGGTCACCAGCGGGCGTGCCACCCTCGCCGGCCTGGAAGGTGATGCCGGGGGAGTTGCGCAGGATGTTGCGCAGGGTGGTGACGGCCTGTTGGTCGAAGACTTCCTTTGGGATCACCGTGATCGTCTGCGGCGTGTCGACCAGCGGCGTGCTGAACTTCGGCGCGGCGAGCGCGCGTTCTTGGGATTCGTTGACCTCCAAGTCCGGTAGAACCGTCGGCTCCGCATTGGCCACGACATAATCCTCGGCATAAAGCGAGGCGGCACTGCCAGTGAGCAGCAGCGCAGTCAGGGCGGCGGCACGAGGTGCGGCGCGGCCGTTGAGATCGGCGAAAGCGGTCGGGTTTGAGGGTGCTTGATCCATGACAGCAGTGAGAACAGGTCCCAGTAGCTACATGTCCTAGCCGTGCGTCAACTATTTTTGAGAAGAAATCTCAGTCGCATTAATCTCATCGATTGACGTTGCTGAAAATCAGGGTGTTAACTCCGCCCGTGCCTGACTCCCTCACGGTGAATCTCAATGAGCGCAGCTACGCCATTACCTTTGGCGAGGACTTGGGCACGGCTATTCGCGAGGTGCTGGCGGACTTGGGGCAACATGGGCGCAAAGCCGTGGTGCTCACGGATGCCCACCTGGCCGAGAGTCAGGGAGCGTTTCTCGACGCGGTTTTTGGCGAGGTGCCCCGGTTGGTTTTTGAACCCGGCGAAGGCGCAAAGTCGCTGGAGTCGCTCGGCCGGGCCTGCAACTTTTTGGCGGCGCAGCGCCTTGACCGCGGTGGCGTCATCTTCGCGGTGGGAGGCGGGGTGATGGGTGACCTCGCCGGATTTGTCGCGGCCTCGTGGTTGCGCGGCGTGGCCTTTTTTCAGGTGCCGACGACCCTGTTGGCGATGGTCGACAGCTCAGTCGGCGGCAAGACGGGCATCAATCTTGCGGCGGGCAAGAATCTCGTCGGGGCCTTTCACCAGCCCCAAGGTGTGTTCATCGCCACCGGGCTGTTGCGCACGCTGCACCCGCGCGAATTTGCGGCCGGCATGGCGGAGGTGATCAAATATGGCCTGCTCGGCGACGCCGAGTTGTTGGCGCGGCTGGAGCAATCGCCGCTGACGGTGGACAGCCCGGATCTCGCGGATGTGATCAAGCGTTGCTGCGCGATCAAGGCCGGCATCGTCCAAGCGGATGAGCGCGAAACCGCCGCGGAGGGCGGTCGCGCGCTGCTGAATCTCGGCCACACCTTTGGTCATGCCATCGAGCAAGTGGCCGGTTATGGCGTCTACCTGCATGGCGAAGCCGTGGCCCTCGGCTTGGTGGCGGCCACCCACTTGTCCGTGGCGCTGGGCCACTTGCCGGCGAGTGACGGGCCGCGCGTCGAGGCGGTGCTGACGGCGCATGCGTTGCCGGTGAAGTTGCGGACGCCGCTGCGGCTCGCGGACCTGATGGCGGCGGTGGCGCGGGACAAGAAAGTGCGCGCCGGCCTGCCGCGATTCGTGGTGATGACCGCGCTGGGCGCGGCGGCGACTCGCGACGGGATTGAGTCCGGGCTGGC
>JBMSWZ010000098.1:0-6109 GCA_049425105.1 Cephaloticoccus sp. | reverse complement strand
TGGCTCGAGACCGCCACGGAGGCGATGCTCATTCACGCCGTCCGCGACTTCGGCGAGGAACAGTGCTGGCGCCGGGTGGTGTCGGCGTTACTCGCCGCCCGCGGCACCGGCGCCCTCGGCCGCACGGCCTCGCTGGCCCAGGTGATCGCGGACGCGATCCCGGCGCGGGTGCGCCACACCCAGAAAATCCATCCCGCCACGCGCGCCTTCCAGGGCATTCGCATCGCCGTCAACGACGAGATCGGCGCAATCGAGCGCGCGCTGCCCGCGGCTTTCGCGCGGCTTGTGCCGGGCGGCGTGCTTGCCGTGATCAGCTTCCATTCCCTCGAGGACCGTCCGGTGAAGCAGTATTTCCGCAGCGTGTGCGGCCAGCCGGAGTCGGTCAACGATTCGCGCCCCCAGGACCTGCGCGTGCGCCTGGCCGAGCCGCTCACCCGCAAGCCCCTGACGGCGGGCGAGGCGGAGCTCGCCGCCAACCCCCGCAGTCGTTCCGCCAAGCTTCGCGCCGTGCGCAAACTCTGACCCTAACCCGTGATGAAAAAGGACACCCAAGCCTTCGTTAACCAACTCCTCGTCTACACGCTGGTCATGTTCTGCTTCAGCGGATCGATCGGCCTCGGCACCGTGTGGATGCGCCATCAAATCTCGCTCTCCGCCAACGCCACCAAGGTGTTGGAGGCCCGGCTCACCGAGACCGAGCGCCTCATCAGCGAGACCCGCGCCGCCGTCGAGCGCGCGCAGGACCCCGCCATGCTCAAGCTGCTGAATGACCAGTGGCGCCTGGGCCTGGTCCCGCCCGAGCCGCAGAAGACGGCGACGATTGACGTCGACCCGGTCATGCGGCTCGCCGCCAAACACAACCGCGGCCTGTTCACCGACGGGCCCTCAACCGCGGCCTTCCAAGTGGCGCTGCGGCGCTGAACCCAGATGTCCCGGGGTTTTGCATCCAACTACCGCATTTTCCTGCTGTCCTCCTGCGTCTTCCTGGCCCTCGCCGGGATCGGCACGCGGCTGGTCTTTTTGCACGTCATAGATCGCGGTGAACTGCTCGGCTACATTGAGCAGGTGCGCCGCCAGGTGATCGTTGAGCACGCGCGCCGCGGCAACATCTACGATTCGCACCAGCACCTGCTCGCGACCAACCAGTCCATGTATAACGTGGGCGTGGACCCGCAGGTGCTGCGGCCCGAGGATCGCCCCAAGTGGCCCGAACTGGCCCGCCTGCTCGACCTGCCGCTCACCCAGCTTGAACGCATCATGACCACCACCACCCGCCGCGTGCGGGTGCAAGTGACGGATGCTCCGGCGCCCGCCGCCGGCGTGGTGCTGCGCCTCGATGCGCCGGCCGCCGCCGTCTCCCCGGAGGCGGATGAGGCGGATGAGGAGGAAGAGGTCATTCTTGACGACGAGGGCACGGCCACGGCGGAGAAGGCCGTGCGCTGGGCCAAGCTGCGCGAGGATCTCGACGAGAACACCTACGAGAAGGTGAGCGCCCTCGGCATCAAGGGCGTCTACGGCAATCGCGTCTACCGCCGCGTCTACCCCCACAACTCACTCGCCTCGCATCTGGTGGGCTACGTGAACAAGGCCGGCGTCGCCGCGGCCGGCGTGGAGAGCTACGCCGATTTCTACCTGCGCGGCCAGGACGGCTGGCGCGAAGGCGAGCGGGACGGCCGGCGTCGCGAGCTGGCGCAGTTCCGCACCCGCGAAGTGCAGCCGGTTGACGGCTTCAACGTCATCCTCTCCACCGACATCATCATCCAGCACATGGTGGAGGAGGAACTGGAGGCGCTCGCCCGGAAATTCCGCCCGGACAAGGCCACCATCATCGTGAGCGACGCCCGCACGGGCTTCATCCTCGCGATGGGCAACTACCCGAACTTCAACCTCAACGAGTTCAACAAGGCCCCGCTCGACGTGCAGCGCAATTTCGCGATCACCGACCAGCTGGACCCGGGCTCCACCTTCAAGATCGTGCCGGCCGCCGGCGCGCTGAACGAGGGCCTGGTGCGCCCCAACACCCGCTTCGACTGCTCGCTCGATTCGATCGAATACAAGGGCGCCGTCCGCCGTTTCATGCCGGACGACCACAAATACGACCACCTGCTCACCGTCTCCGAGATCATCAGCCGCTCCAGCAACATCGGGGCGGCGCAGCTCGGCATGCTGCTCGGTGAGCAGCGGATGCATGACTACGCCCGCCGGTTCGGTTTCGGGGAAAAATCGGGATTCCCCTTTGGCGGCGAGATTTCCGGCCTGCTCAACCCGGTCGAGCGCTGGAGCGGCATCGACATCACGCGCATCCCCGCCGGTTACAGCGTGTCCGCGACCCCGCTGCAGATCCACTATGCCATGGGCGTCATTGCCAGCGGCGGTGAACTGCTGCGCCGGCAGATCATCCGCCAGATCCGCGACTCGTCCGGCGAGGTGGTATACAGTTTCGACACTGCCGTGCGCCGCCGGGTGGTCAGCCGCGAGGTCGCAAGTCAGGTCGCCACGATGCTGCAGGGCGTCGTGCGCCCCGGGGGCACTGCGGTCGAGGCCGCCATTCCCGGCTACGAAGTCGCCGGCAAGACCGGCACCGCGCAGAAACTCATCAACGGCGCCTATTCCAAGCGTCACCACGTGGGCTCCTTCGTGGGCTTCTTTCCCGCGAGCCGGCCGGAAGTCGTCATCTCCGTCATCGTCGACAACGCCAAGGTCCCGGGCGGCAGCGCCTACGGCCGGGTGGTCGGCGCCCCCTCCTTCAAGAAGATCGGCGAACAGCTGATCCAGTATCTCGACATCAAGCCGCCTTACGCGCCCGGACAGAAGTCCCTGTTCGCCATGAAAGGAAACCCGCAGTGATCGGTTACCTGACCCAAGATTATCCCCTCATCCATGCCTTCTCGCCGCGCCCCGTGCGCCGCACGCGCCGCGAGACCCAGCTCCGCAACCGCGTCTTTAAAATGGCTCCGAAACTCTCCGACTTTTTTCAGTCCGACGAATTCCTGGCGCTGAAGGGTTCGCTCGACCGGCCCATCTCCGGCCTCGTGATGGACAGCCGGCGCGTGGTGCCCGGCACGCTCTTCTTTGCCCTGCCCGGGCGCCGCACCGATGGTGCCGGGTTCGTCGATGAGGCGATCTCCCGCGGCGCGGTGGCCGTCGTCACCCACCGGCTGCCCGCGGCCACGCCCGCGAAGGTGACCTTCATTCAGGTCGCGGATCCGCGCGCGACCCTGGCGCGCGTGGCCCAGCGCTACTACAAGTTTCCCGACCGCGACCTTGAGGTCGTCGGCGTCACCGGCACCAACGGCAAGACCACGGTCACCCATTTGATCAAGCACCTGCTGGAGGGACCGGCGCGCGTCGGCTTGATCGGCACCATCAATTACGATCTCGGCTCGCGCACCGTGCCGTCGTTCCGCACCACGCCGGAGGCAGTCGACATCTACGGTATGATGGCGCAGATGCGCGAATCCGGCTGCCGCCAGGCCGTCATGGAGGTGAGTTCGCACGGCATCGACCAGCACCGCGTGCTCGGGCTCGGCTTCGGCGTCGCGGTGTTCACCAACCTGACCCGCGACCACCTCGACTATCACCAGACGCTGGAGGAGTATTTCCTGGTCAAGGCGCGGCTCTTTACCGGCGAGGTCGGCGGCGCCCCCAAGGTGGCGGTCGTCAACACCGACGATCCCTACGGTGCCCGCCTCACGGGCATGATTCCTGCCGGGGTGCGCACCGTCACGTTCGGCGAAAACGCCCGGGCGCTGGTCCGCGCCGAGAATGTCAGCCTGAATTTCAAGAGCACCACGTTCCGCCTCGTCTGGCCCGAGGGCGCGCTCGAGGTGGAGTCGCCGCTCATCGGCCGCTACAACGTCAGCAACCTCCTCGCGGCGGTGGCCGTGGCGTGGAGCCTAGGCCGCGATCCCCGCACCTGCGTGGAACGGCTCGCCGGTTTCACGGGCGTCCCCGGCCGCATGGAGCGGATCGAGGAAGGGCAGGCTTACAACGTCCTCGTCGACTACGCGCACACCGATGACGCGCTGCGCAACGCGCTCGGCATGCTCCGCGCCATCACGCCGGGCCGGCTCATGGTGGTGTTTGGTTGCGGCGGGAAACGCGACCGCACCAAGCGTCCGTTGATGACCGGCGCTGTGCAGGAGTTCGCCGACTTTGCCTTCGCCACCGCTGACAATCCCCGCGGGGAGGATCTGGCACAGATCTTCAGCGACATGAAGGCCGGCGTCACCGCGCCCGCCCGCATCACGTGGATCGAGGACCGTCGCCGCGCCATCAGCCTCGCGCTGGACGCGTGCAAACCGGGGGACTGCCTCCTGGTGGCGGGCAAGGGCCACGAAAGTTACCAGGAGTTCGCGGATACCGTGATTCCCTTCGACGACCGCCAGATCGTGCGCGAGCTGATCGGCATCAAGCACCTCAAGTCCGGATGACGACCTTTGAGCCCAGTCAATTGGCGGCATGGACCGGAGGGCGCTGGACGGCGTCTCCGGTCTCGCCGCTTACCGGGTTCGGCATCGACAGCCGGCAGCTGAAACCCGGCCAGATTTTTGTCGCCCTGCGCACGCCCCAGCGCGACGGGCATGACTTTCTCGGCGCCGCCGCGCAGGCCGGTGCCGCCGCCGCACTGGTGGCCCGCGCCGATCCCGCGCTGGACCTGCCGCAGTTGGTCGTGGCGGATCCCCTCGCCGCGTTTCACGCGATTGCCCGGGCGCATCGCGCCGCCTTTTCCGGCCCGGTGATTGGTATCTCGGGCAGCGCGGGCAAGACCTCGACCAAGAACCTGCTCGCGCTGTTGCTCGGCGGCGAGGCGGGCGGGGTGCTCGCCACCGAGGGCAATCTCAACAACCACCTGGGCGTGCCGCTCACGCTCACGCGCCTCGACCCGACCCGCCATCGCTTTGCCGTGGTGGAGGCGGGCATCAGCGGCCCGGGCGACATGCCACCACTCGCGGACATGATCGCGCCGGATGTTGCGATCATCACCTTGGTCGCCGCCGCGCACGTCGAGGCGCTGGGGTCGATCGAAGGCGTCGCGCGCGAGAAAGCCGTGCTCCCGGCGCACACGCGCGCCGGCGGAGTGGCGCTCTTCCCCCGGCAGGCCGCGGAATTTCCGGCGTTCGCCGCGTTGCAGGGCCGGCGGATCGTGGTGGAGCGGGCCGAAGTCATCCGGCCCGAGCGCGCCCCCGCCGACCGAGTCTATTTCACGATCACGCATCGCGACGGGGAAACCGCGCTGGCCATCGCCTACGGCGAGCCGCCGCCGCTGCTTTTCACGCTGCGCCGCGTGTCCGATGGCATGGCGCAGAACGCCGTGCTCGCGATTTGCGCCGCGCTGGGCCTCGGCATCACTCCGGATGAAGTGAGCCGCCGGCTGGCCGGCTGGGCGGCCGCGACGATGCGCGGCGAGGTGCGGCGGGAGCCGGGCCGGCTGATCTATCTCGACTGCTACAATGCCAACCCGGCTTCAATGGCCGACGCGCTCGACGCGTTCTACGCGCTGGCGCCGGCGGAAATGCCGCGCCTCCTCGTGCTTGGCGGCATGGAAGAGCTTGGTCCCGAGGCCGCGATGTTTCACCGCGCGCTCGGGCGCTCGCTCGAGGTGCGGCCCGGCGACCGGGTTTATGCCGTGGGCGACCATGCCGGCGCGCTCCGCGACGGCGCGCTGGACCGGGGGGTGCCCGCGGCGCAGGTCGCGGTCGCCACCGACCTCGCGGCCCTGCGGGCCGAAGTGACCGGTTTCACCGGCGCGATCTTTCTCAAGGGCAGCCGGCGCCATGCGCTGGAGACCCTGCTCGGAAACGCCCAGGAGGCCGCCGCCCATGCTTAGTTATCTCGCCGACTACGAACACTACTTCGGACCGCTCCGCCTGCTGCGCTACCTGTCCGTGCGCACCGTGCTCGGCGCCGGCACCGCGCTCGTCATTGGCTTCATCATTGGCCCGTGGCTGATCGCCCGGTTTCGGGCGCTCAAGTTCGGCCAGCACTACGATGATGACCGCACGGGTGACCTCGCCCAGCGCTTCGACAAGAAAAACACGCCCACGATGGGCGGGTTGATCATTTTCATCTCGGTCTTTGTCAGCACCGTGCTCTGGGCCGAGCCGAA
>JBMSWZ010000097.1:0-6124 GCA_049425105.1 Cephaloticoccus sp. | reverse complement strand
CCAATCTCATGGCCCACTGGCCGCGCCCCGCGGACTATTTCCGCCGTTCGCCCTGGGCCGGCCGCCTGATGATGGACGATCGCGTCGTGCTCGATTCCTGCTTCGGCAACGCCAACGCGCATTTTGTCCACAACATGTTGTTCTGGCTCGGCCAAGGCGGCATGTCGACCTGGGCGCAACTCTCCACCATCCGCGCCGAGCTCTATCGCGCGCACGACATCGAGGGCGCCGACACGTTTTTCGTCCAAGCCGTCACCGAGGCCGGCCAGACCTTGCGCTTTGCGGTGACCCACGCCTGCGCCGGACGCACCGCGCACTGCGAGACGATTCGCTGCGAAAAGGCCGACGTGACCTATGTCGTCGGCGGCCACGCCGAAGTCCGCTGGCACGACGGCCGCAGTGAGCGCATGGAGGTCGGCGATTTCGACGGCCTAACGGAAAACCACCTGGCTTACCACCGTTACCTGCGCGGCGAAGAGGACCGGCCGGCGACGAGCCTCGTCGACTCCCGGCCGTTTGTGGTCCTCAACGACCTGGCCTACGTGTCCAGCGGCCGCATCACCGCCCTGCCACCGGAGCGTCTCACCGGCGTGCGCGATGATAAAGAGCAAAAGGACTACCTAAACCTCGCGGGCATGAACACCGCCATCGAGCGCTTCCTCGATCAGGGCGAATGGCCCGGCGCAATCTGGGGCCGCGAGCCCGGAGCGCTCGTGACGCCCGCCGACCTGCCCCGCTTCCACGACACGATTCGCGCGATGCTTACTGACGCGGGACGTTGAAAAAAGCGGCCCGGCCGCTTCACTCCCTTTCATGCCAGCGCCTGCCTTTCACTTTCAGGAGACGTTCGACCTCGGGCCGGACGACACCGCCTACCGCTTGCTCTCCCGCGAGGGGGTGAGCACCGCCACCTTCGAGGGCCGCGAGATCCTCAAGGTCGCGCCCGAGGCCATGGCCTTTCTGGCGCAACAGGCGTTTCATGACTGCTCCTTCATGCTGCGGCCCAAACACCTTGAACAGGTCGCCGCGATCCTGGCGGACCCGGAGGCCAGCGAGAACGACCGCTACGTCGCCCTGACCTTGTTGAAGAACGCCGAGATCGCCGCCCAGGGCATCCTGCCCTTTTGCCAGGACACCGGCACCGCGATCATCATGGGCAAAAAGGGCCAGCAGGTCTGGACCGGAGCCAACGACGCCGAATGGCTCAGCCGCGGCGTCTACGAGTGCTACACCAAGGAAAACCTCCGCTACTCGCAGACCGCGCCGCTCGACATGTTCAAGGAGGTCAACACCGGCTCCAACCTCCCCGCCCAGATCGATCTCCTCGCCACCGAGGGTGCCGAATACAAATTTCTCTTCGTCGCCAAGGGCGGCGGCTCGGCCAACAAGACCTTTCTTTTCCAAGAGACCAAGGCGCTGCTCAACCCCAAGAGCCTCGAGAGGTTCATCGTCGACAAGATGGGCCACCTCGGCACCGCCGCCTGCCCGCCGTATCACCTGACTTTTGTCATCGGCGGCACCAGCGCCGAGACCTGCCTCAAGACGGTGAAGCTTGCCTCGACCAAATACTACGACGCCCTGCCCAACTCCGGCAACGAGCACGGCCGCGCCTTCCGCGACACGGCCCTTGAAGAGCGGGTGCTGGAACTCGCCCAACAGACCGGCATCGGCGCGCAGTTCGGCGGCAAGTATTTCGCCCTCGACGTGCGCATCATCCGCCTGCCCCGCCACGGCGCCTCCTGCCCGGTCGGCCTCGGCGTGTCCTGCAGCGCCGACCGCAACATCAAGGCGAAGATCACGCGCGACGGCATCTTCCTCGAACAACTGGAAACCGACCCCGGCCGTTTCATTCCCGAGTCGGAGCGCACGCTGAAGACCGACCACGTCGTGCGGGTCGACCTTAACCAGCCGATGCCCGCCATTCTCGCCGAGTTGACGAAACACCCGGTCACGACCCGCGTGCTCCTCAGCGGCCCCATGATCGTTGCCCGCGACATTGCCCACGCCAAACTCAAGGAGCGCATAGACGCCGGCCAGGGCCTGCCGCAATACCTCAAGGATCACCCCGTCTACTACGCCGGCCCGGCCAAGACCCCCAAGGGCTACGCGTCCGGGAGTTTCGGACCCACCACCGCAGGTCGCATGGACAGCTACGTCGATCTTTTCCAGTCACACGGCGGCTCCATGATCATGCTGGCGAAGGGCAATCGCAGTCCCCAATTCACGCAGGCCTGCAAGACCCATGGCGGATTCTACCTCGGGAGCATCGGCGGCCCGGCCGCGATTCTTGCCAAAGAGAACATCCGCAAGGTCGAGGTGCTGGAATACCCCGAGCTCGGCATGGAGGCCATCTGGCGGATTGAGGTCGAGGACTTCCCCGCGTTCATCCTTGTCGACGACAAGGGCAACGATTTCTTCGTCAACGGCTGCGGCGCGTGCCTGCCGACGAAGAAGTGAAGCGGTTCACTCCCCGCTGACGGTCACGATCAGTCGCCGCGCATGCGGTGCGCGCCGATGCTCCCAGAGGAAGATCCCCTGCCACGTGCCCAGCAGGAGTTCGCCGTCAGCCAACGGCACCGTCTCGCTCGTGCGCGTAAGCGCCATCTTGATGTGACTGGGCATGTCGTCCGGCCCTTCCATTGTGTGCGTGAAATGCGGGTCGTTGTCCGGCACCAGACGGTCCAACCAAGCCTCGAGGTCGCGCCGCGCCGAGGGGTCGGCATTCTCCATGATCACCAGGCTGCAGCTGGTGTGCTGGCAGAAAACGTGCACGAGGCCGTGCCGCAAGCCGCTCGCGGCGGCCACGCGCGCGATATCATGCGTGATTTCCATCGTGCCCGCGCCGCGGGTGCGGAGGGTCAGGGTCGCTTGGTGCACCGCCATGGGCGCAGCGAAACTCAACCGCCCCCGCCCGACAAGGCGCTTTCGCCCGGCTTGGTCATGGCCAGCGGCTCCAACGCGCGATCGAGCGTCGCCTCGTCCATCAGGCCGCGGGCCAACACCACGTCGCGCAACGACCGGCCGGCGGCCAGGGCTTCCTTGGCCACGGCGGCGGCGGCATCATAGCCAATGTGGGGGTTGAGGGCCGTCACCAACATGAGGGAACGTTCCATCAACTCGCGGCAGCGCGCTTCGTCCGCTTCCAGTCCGGCAACGCAACGCTCGGCAAAGACCCGCGAGCCGTTCGCCAGACAGGTGATCGATTCGTGGAGGCAATGCGCCATCAACGGCAGAGTGACGTTAAGCTCGAAGTGCCCGTCGCGACCGGCGGCCACCACGGTTTGCGTGAGCCCCTGCGCATAGAGGCAGACTTGCACGAGCATCTCGCTCATCACCGGATTCACCTTGCCCGGCATGATCGAGGAACCCGGCTGCGTGGCGGGGAGTTTCAACTCACCCAAACCCGCCCGTGGACCCGACCCCAGCAGGCGGATGTCGTTGGCGATCTTGGCGAGACTGGCCGATACGGCTGCGAGCAGGCCCACCACTTCCACAACGTCGTCGCGTGCCGCCTGCGCCTCAAAGTGATTGCCGGCTTCACGAAACGGAATCCCAGTGGCTTCCGCCAATGCCGCGCACACGCGCGGCGCAAACTCGGGATGAGCGTTCAATCCCGTGCCCACGGCCGTCCCGCCCACCGCGAGCTCCGTCAATGCCGCCACCGCGCGGTCGACGCGCGCCACCGCCTTGGTGACTTGGGCCGCATAGCCGGAGAACTCCTGCCCCAGCGTCAGCGGCGTCGCATCCATGAGGTGCGTGCGCCCGATCTTCACGATGGCATCAAACTCCCGGCTCTTGGCGGCGAGTGCTTCGCCCAACAATTTTAGCGCTGGCTGCAGATCCTCGCGCAACGCCCGCGCCACGCTGACGTGCAGGACGGTCGGAATGATATCGTTCGACGACTGGCCCAGATTCACGTCGTCATTCGGATGAACGACCCCGGCGTGACCGGCCAACTGTGCCGCCCGCCGGGCAATCACCTCGTTGACGTTCATGTTGGTCGAGGTGCCGGACCCCGTCTGAAACACGTCGACGGGAAACTGGTCGGCATGATTACCTTCCGCGATCTCCGCCGCTGCCTGGCGGATCAACCGGGCCTTGTCGGCGGACAATCGCCCCAAATCGGCGTTGATCTGCGCCGCCACGGCTTTCACGAGCCCGAGGCTGCGGATGAAAGCCGCCGGCAGCGGGTGTCCGCTGATCGGAAAATTCAGCACCGCCCGCTGGGTTGAAGCCCCCCACAGCGCTTCGTCCGGCACCGCCATTTCGCCCATGGAGTCTTTTTCAGTGCGCATGACGACAAGGTGGCAGGTTGAGCCCAAAATGCAAAAAGCCCCGTCGTGAAACGGGGCTTGGAGCAATCGAATGGGACGGCAAAAGACTCAGAATTTGATCGCAACCTTGTCGGCGTTGAAACCGAACCGGCTGATCGAATCGTAAAGGCGCTCTTCGGTGAGGGACCGGTTGAGGCGGACGTTTGACACGTTGCCATCCGAACTGCCTTCCGCCGCATAGCTCACCGCCGGAAGGGCGCTGGCGAGGAGGCGGCTGGAGCGGCGGCTCTCCATGGTGGCGCTGACTCGAGCCAACGGATCGACGACTTGCGTGGGCTTCGCCGAGGGCGCAATCAGCGCATCCATGCCGGACACCCGTTCCATCAAGCGGGCCAGCTCCGGGGAGTTGGACTTCACTGCCTCAAGATTCACCGCAATAATGCGCGCCGCCGGTGAGGTCGAATCCTCCGCCTGGGCCGGAGCCCCTAGCATGGAAACCGAGCGGGCGGCGTTTTCCATCGCCACCGTCTGAGCCGCGGTAGGGGCCGTCAGTTCGCGCTCGGCTGTGGTGTCCTGCACAGCCGCTGGCTGGTGCGTCGGAGCGGGCTGAGCGATGGCCACTGCCGGACCGGGCATGGTGTCGACCTTGCGCTCGACGACGATCGGCTCGTGCTCTCCATCAACCGGGCCATAGTAATTGTATTCGCGCACGGTCATCAGCGTGAGCGTCAGAATTGCAGTGGCGCCGACCGGCACCTGATACTTCGCGATTCGCGAACCCAGGCGGATAAACGGCGCCCACCACGGACGAGGCTCAACGATGGCCGCCAGCTGCTTGATGCGCATCTCGCGTTCGAACTGCTGCCAAAACGCCGGCGCGGGGCGCTCGGCTCGCTTAACGCTGAACAGCTGCCCAAGGGATACCTGGGGTCGGTTGGGGTCCTGTCTCATTTACGAAGGTAGGGTTGCAGTTCGGCCTGAAGCTGTTGCTTCGCATAGTGCAGCCGGGAGCGCACAGTGCCCACGGAGCAATCCATGATATCGGCAATTTCCTGATGACCAAGGCCATCTATCTCAAACAAAGTAACCACGGATCTGTGCTTGATAGACAATTTTTGCATCGCCTCGTTCAATCTTTCCTGAAGTTCCTTAACAAAAGTATCCCGCTCGACGCCTGAGTTATCTGTAAGGGCTTCAATGACTTCCGCTGATTGGCGGTCATTTTCGTCGACTTTTTCGAGGCTAAAGAAGGTCCGCAGGCGGTTTTTCCGCAGGTGGGTCAACGTGGCATTGACCGCGATTCGGTACAGCCAGGTGAAGAAGGAGGACTGACCTTGGAAGCGGTTGATCGACTGGAACGCCTTGATGAAAGCATCCTGCGTCAGGTCGGAGGCGTCCTCGCGGTTTGACGTCATGTTGTAGATCATGCCGTAAACTCTTCCTCGGTAACGGGTCACGAGCTCATCAAAGGCTGCGACATCCCCGCTCTGGACGCGTTGAACGATCTCCCAATCGGAATCGGCTTCCTGCTGCCGCCCCGGGGACGCCGTCAGCGATTTGCCAATGGCCTTGAGCGCATCCATAGCGACTTCAGAAAACCCCAACCGCCGGGCCAGCGCAAACGGAATTTCACCCTATTCCCTTAGTTCCGGCTCCTTAAGGCGCTGATTTGGCTGCGCAGCACCCCGCAAAGTTCGCCCAACAGCGGCGTCGGCGGCTCGCCGGGCCAAGGCGCCAGGGCCGCATCCGCCGCCTCGATCTCACGCTGCACTTCCGCCTCAACCTCCTCGAACACCCCGAATTCACCCATCTGGCACAGCCGGTGGGCCATATCGCCGGCGCGCCGACCG
>JBMSWZ010000096.1:0-6131 GCA_049425105.1 Cephaloticoccus sp. | reverse complement strand
AAACCCCGCCATGGATGGTGCACGGCGGGGATCGGAATCCCCGCCCTACAAAAGAGCGCTACTTGCTGCCGGCGATTTTAGTGGTCAGGCCGAGACCTTCGGGACCCATGCCGTTGTAACCACCGTCCACGGGCAGGTCGGTGCCGGTGATGAACGACGCATCGTCGCTGAGCAAAAACAACGCGGGCCCAGCCAGCTCGACCGGGTGACCCATGCGGGCAAGCATGTGATACTGACCCCAAATGGGATCGTATTTGGCGCGGTCGCCGCCGGCGGCCTTGTCGACTTCGCGCGTCCAGATCCAGCCCGGACTGATGCTGTTGACGCGAATCTTGCGCGGCGCGAGATCAAGGGCGGCGCAGCGCGTAAGCTGGGTGACGGCGCCCTTTGACATGTTGTAGGTCCAGCGGTTGGGCTGGGCGACCCAGGAGGAAATGCTCGAGACGTTCACCACCGCGCCGCCGCCGACCTTGTGCATATGCTCGGATGCCAGCTGGAGCATCAGCGCAAAGCCGAGCGGGCCGACGTCGAGGGAGTAGTGAAAATCCGCCCGCGTGGCGTCGAGGCCCTTGGCGATGAACGAAAACGCGTTGTTCACCAAGTAGTCCAACCGACCGAACTGCGCGACGGTGTCACCCACGAGCTTTCGGCAAAACGCCTCTTCGCTCATGTCGCCGGCGATGATCAGGGGCGCGAAACCGTCGGCGGCAAACGCCGCGCGGCCTTCGTCCGCGTCGTTCGGCAGGCAGCTCACGGCCACTTGCGCACCCTCGCGCAGCAGTTCCAGCGCGATGGCATGGCCGATGCCGTTGGTGCCGCCGGTCACGATGGCGGCCTTGCCTTTGAATCGATCAGTAACGGGGTGGCGGGTCGGGGCGTTGCTCATGCGGTTGGGGAGTTAAGATTTTGTCCTGTCATCCTGAGTGAAACGAAGGATCCAGCGCGGCGATCGCATGCGGTTGCGCCACTGGATTCTTCGCTACGCTCAGAATGACATCAGGGGGTGAGAAAGTGGATTGGGCACGGCGGCATTCAGGGACGTCGCGCTCAGGGGCAGATGACGGCTTTGATGTCGTTGCCTTTGGCGGCGAGCATGCGGCGGAACGCGGTCACGCCCTCGCTCAACGGGAAGCGCTGCACCCACGAAAGGGCGTCGACTTTTCCGGCGGCCATGAGGTCGAGGGACAATTTCAATTCGTCAATCGTGGCCGCGTAGGTGCCGAGCACCTGCTTCTCCGGCAGCGTGATGCCGTAGGAGTCAAAGGTCATGCCGTTCTCGTGCAGGCCGATCCAGACGGTCGCGCCACCGGGACGAATCGCGTCGAGCGATGTGCGCTTGGTCAGGCCGGCGCCGACGGCATCGACACTGAGGTCCGCGCCCTCGCCGCCCGTCTCCTCCAGGATTACCTTGGTCACGTCTTCCTCGCGCGGGTTGATTACGCGGGCCGCACCGAGTTTCTTCGCCACCGCGAGTCGTTCCGGGCTGAGGTCGGCCACGTAGACCTTGGCGCCACGCAGGACTTGCAACGCCTGCTGGCAGAAAAGTCCAATCGGGCCCGCGCCGATCACCAACGCCGTGTTGGCCGGCAAGTGCTTGCTCACGCGCACCACGTGCACGCCGTTGGCCATCGGCTCGGCGAGCGCGGCGGCCTCGGCCGGCAGTCCTTCCGGCCACGGGATGAGGCAACGGGCGGGCACATTGACGTATTCCGCAAACGCGCCGGGGCGATGCATGCCGAAAATCTGCCGCGTCGCGCACAGGTGGGTGTCGCCGCGGTCGCAACGCACACACTGGCCACAAGGCACGAGCGAATTGCTCACGATGCGCGCACCGACCGACCAATCCTTCACCGCACTGCCGGTCTCGGCGATGACCCCGCAGAACTCGTGGCCCATCACCAACGGCGGCGGGCGGCGCGGGCTGTGGTTCTTGACCGATTCCAGTTCGCTGCCGCACAGGCCGCAGGCGGCGACCTTGATTTTCACCTCGTCCGGCTTGGGCGCGACATCCTCAACGTCGCGAATCTCCAACTCATCAAAGGCGGGATAATACAGGGCTTGCATCGTAAGAAAACGGGGGTGCCGCCCGCAGGCGGGAAAAGCAAGGGATAATCACCATGAACATTCGGCGGTTCAAGCCCCCGCGTCCGCCTCCAGCAATTTCCAGCCATAGAGCTGCATGCGCGGAAGATGGAACGGGCCTTTGTAAGTGCCGCCTTTGAGGTGCGAGGTCGGGCGGCCGGCGCGGTCGAGATAGCCGAACCACTCGCCGTGCTCCGGGTCGGCGAAATGCGCGTGCGCCCATTCATGCACCTGGCCGTGCCAGTCGAGATACTTGGGTTCGCGCGTGAGCGTCCATGCCAGCAGCGTCGCGATCACCGCCTCGTTGTGCGGCCACCAGAACTTCATGTGGTGCCAATACTCCTGGACCGGCCGGCCGTGCACGTCGGTGTTGTAGAGCAAGCCGCCGGACTCCCGGTCCCAGCCGCGCGCCCACATCCAGTCGAGGATCGTGCACCCGAGCTTCACCAGCCGCGCATCGCCGCCGCGCAGCTTGGCCTCGTGCAAAATGAACCACGCCGCCTCAATGGCATGCCCGGGGTTGAGCTGGCGGCCCTCGAAATGATCGATGAGCGAGCCATCCGGCGCGACGACTTCCAGCAACGCCTGCAAATCCGGCTTCAGAAAATCGCGTTCGATTTCCAAGATCGCACGGTCGATCCACTGCGTGCACGTCGCCCCCGCGACGCTGCGCTCGCTCAGCAGCGCACGAAGCTCCTGTGCGGTAACCAGCGCAATCATGAGCGGAGCGAGGCCTTTGGCCGGACGCGTCTCCGGCTCCGTCTTCGGTGGCATCACCCCAGGCGTGAAACTGTGGTGCAAGTAGACCTCCCACGCACGCCATGCGTCGTCGGCGTAGGTCGCGTCGCCTGTCAGCTTGGCGCCGGCCGCAAACGCGATCGCGGCGAACGATTCGCTGAACACATACCGACGCATCCGCAGCGGGCGACCGTCGCGGGTGAGCGTGAAATACATTTTTCCCTCCGGACTTCGCGCGTGCCGGCGCAGAAACTCGACACACGACAACGCCACCGCGCGCCACTTATCACACGCTTCGCCTTGCAAGCACGCCGTCGCAAACATCCAGCCGGCGCGGCCCTGGAACCACACGGCCTTGTCGTCGTCAATCAGCGTGCCATCGCGGTCGAGACCGGTGAGCATACCGCCATGTTTACGGTCCCAGCCGTGACGGACCCAAAACGGCAGGACGTCCTGCACCAAACCGTCACGGTAACAGCGGATGAGCGCATCGCGGCGCGCGGGCGAAAGCATCCCTGCAGTTTGCAGCGCGGCAGGGATTGTCCAACCGGATTGTAACGGCGATCGATGAATGGACTGATGCAGAGACCCACGGCCTCCGCAAAATTCAAAGCCCCTCACCTGCTGTCATTATGAGCGCAGCGAAGAATCCAGCACGGGCACCGCAGCGGTAGGGGCACTGGATTCTTCGCTGCACTCCGAATGACAGAAAGGTTAGAGACACGGGGTCTCGCGAGGCGAAGCGGCAGCGAAAGGCAGTCGCCACTCACGCACCCCTCGAAACCTTGGCAGCCGCGCAAACCGCTGCGCATTGTGTCATGGGTGAACGTTCATGCGGGTTGGGGCTTGTGTCTTGCGAACGCCCGCGCTTCGCAGTCAGGTCCATTGTTCCCATGAGCACTCCCGTCGCCTCCTCCAGCGCCCCTGCGGTGCACCGCATCACTTTCCCCGCCAAGGCCCAGCCCGCCGAACAAACCGCCGCCGCCGAGCTTGCGCGCCTGACCGGCGCCACGGCCAAGGCCGCCGGCAGTCCCGGCGCGGGGTTCAACGTCGCCCTCGCCGACCGTAATTGGGTGCCCGCCGCCGGCAAGGCCGCCAAGGACCACGCGAGCTGGATCTGGCTGCGCGTGGATGACCACGGCGCCGGCGAGATCATCGCCACCGAGGGCTCGGGGCTCTTCGCCGGGGCGCGCCTGCTGGCGCACGGGCTCACTGGCGCCACGCGCGAAAAACTCGCCGCCGGTCTGCTGCTGCCGCGCAGCTTCGGCATGAACCGCCCGATCTGGGACGGCTCGTTCGCGCAATACTGGAAGTCCAACCGCGGCTTCTCGCCCGAGCACTACGCGGCCACGCTGGCCGAGGCGGGTTTCACGCACCTCGAGGTCAACAGCCTGCACACGCACTTCCCCTACGAGGACTCTGTGCCCGGCGAATACTACTCGCAGTTCTACACCTACTGCCCCGGCTTCAACCACTTCATCGACACGCCGCTGACGCGCGGCATCTGGCCGGCGCAATACCTCGACGCCAACCGCGAACGGCTGCGCGACCTCGCCGCGCTCGGCCGCAAGTTCGGCCTCAAGTCCAGCGTGTGCCTCTACGAGCCGCGCTCCATGCCCGAGCGGTTTTTCCAACGCTACCCCACCCTGCGCGGCGCGCGCATCGACCACCCGTTCCGTTCGCGCCTGCCGCGCTACACGATGGCGCAGGACCATCCGGTCACGCTCAAGCACTACCGCCTCGCCACGCAGGCGCTGATGCAGGCCGTGCCGGACCTCGACGCGATGTCAATCTGGACCAATGACTCCGGCGGCGGCTTTGAGCACACCGCCTCGCTCTACGTCGGCCGCAACGGCGGACCGTTCATGATCCGCTCGTGGCGCAGCCACGACAAAATCGCCGAGGCTTCCGGCAAGAGCATCGGCAAATTCCTCCGCAATGTCCGCGAGGCCGCGGCCGAGGTTAACCCCGACTTCAAGCTCAGCCTGCGCATCGAGCCGTTCAAGGCGGAGCACGATCACCTCAAGGCCGAGCTCGGCCGCGGCGTGCACTGGGAAGGTCCGTCGATGCTGGCGCGCGGGTATTCGCTGCCCTACAGCCACCCGCAATACGC
This sequence comes from Cephaloticoccus sp., assembly GCA_049425105.1. Classification (GTDB taxonomy): domain Bacteria; phylum Verrucomicrobiota; class Verrucomicrobiia; order Opitutales; family Opitutaceae; genus Cephaloticoccus. The sequence continues at coordinate 1,198 of JBMSWZ010000096.1, read as the reverse complement.
CGACCAGCTCGGCGTCGCCGGCGGCATGTTCCATTGCCAGATCGACGAACGCGAAAAGCCCGAGCTCGCCAAGGAGCGCGCGCAGGGCGTGAACCCGATCCTCACCTATTCCCCCGGCCCGGTGTGGAATCAGGAGCCGCTCATCGGCATTCCGTGGCCGCGCATGATCCACGCGCGCCTGACCCAGCTGAAGGGGATCGGCGCCGATCTCGTCAGCGCCATGGGCGGACTCGCCAACACCGCCGCCGCCCCCTACTGGCCGAACCCCGCCGCCATCCGCGCCGCGCAGTTCACCCCGGAGCGCAGCATCAATGAAGTGCTGGCCGACGAAGCCGTGCGCTTCGCCGGCGCGAAACACGGCCCCGCGCTCGCCAAGGCCTGGGCGCTGTTCGAGGAAGCCGTCACGTGGCAGCCGATCGTGCCGCTCTTCTGCGGCTTCGGTTTCTGCTGGCAGCGCACCTGGGACCGTCCGCTCGTGCCGGACATCGAGGCAATTCCGGAAGCGGAGCGGTTTTATTACGAGCGCCACGGCTGCTTCCAGCACAACAACCCCGGCCGCATCGACCTCGGCAAGGACGTGCTCTTCAATCTCATCCCGCGCGAGGCCGCCGACAAGATGGTGCCGCGCTTCGACAAGAACCTGCTCCCGCGCATCGCGAAGGCCGAAAAATTCGTCGCCGGCGTGCTCGCCAAGTGCAGCGACGACGCCACCGCGACCGCCGTGTTCGCCGACCTGCGCGACCGCCTGCGCGGCTACCGCCACTGGGCCACGACGCTTCGCAGCGTCGCCGCCTGGTGCTCCGGCGTCTACGGCTACCTCGCCAGCAAGACGGCCGCGCAGAAGAAAAAGCACGAGCGCTTCCTGCAGGCCGCCATCGACTTGGAACTGGCGAACGCCCGCGGCTTCCTCGAACACTTCGAGAACTCTCCCACCGAGTTCATGGTCGTGTCCGGCACCGGCGAAACCACCTTCATCTACGGCAAGAACCTCGGCGACCACGTGCGCAGCAAGATCCGGCTGATGGAAAAATACCGGCACAAAAAACCGCGCATCGATGCCGACATCCTCTGGCGCCCCGCTCCTGGCCAACCCTGGCCGGAGGGGTTCTGAGGCTAACCGCCAAGACCGCGAAGCTGGAGCCGAGGATCGAAACTGGAGCCGGGGCGCCCTCGCTCCGGTCAACGCGGCGAGGGCGCC
>JBMSWZ010000095.1:0-6165 GCA_049425105.1 Cephaloticoccus sp. | reverse complement strand
TTGCGATAGAGCCTGAAATCCTTGATTTCGAGCGTATCGCCGGGTTCGCCGACCAGCCGCTTGATGTAATACTGGTCGATCTGCCGGCCGGAGGTGCGGTCCTTCATGTAGCGACTGTCGATCTGGCCGGTGCGGAAGACGAAGCCCTGCCCCACCTTCGGCTGGACGAAATGGTAGCTCATCCGATCGACGAACAACTGGTCACCGGTCATGACGTCAAATCGCAGGATGGGCGCGCCGCTGGCGACTTGGCGACCCAACGGCACGCGAAAGACGCGAACCCCGCGCCCCGAACTCGGATAAACCTCCAGGAGACGGCGCTCGAACTTGGTGCCGGCTTGCTGGAGGCCGCGCAGGTAGGATGCAAAGCCGTCACCGCCGCCAAAAAACGTCTCCCGCATGGCTTGATCCACGCCTTGGAAATCCTGCGGCACGGTCACCCGGGTCGCCTCCCCGTCGACGTAAAACGTGTATTCGCGCACGGTGGTCGGGAACACGAACCAGCTGCGGCCTGGCTTCAGCGTGTAGGCCAGTTCGCCGCCTTCCTGAAAATCGGCGCTGACCGTTCCGCTGCGCGGAGCGGTCATTTCCCGCCGCTGGGCCCCGAACGCCAGCAAGCGAAGCCCGCGCCCCACGACCCCGGGCGCTTCTTCGTCCGGCGGAAAATTTTCCATCGTCATGCCGTAGTAACTCGGCCACATCGAGTTGGTCGGAATCTTGAATGGCTGGATGAAATACGCGCGGAACCCCAGGATCACGATCGCGGCCACCAGGAAAAACTCCACGTTCTCCACCAACGTGTTTTTGGGGTAATGCGTGCCGCCGGCGGACCGCAGCACGCTTTCCAGCGACTCGATCGCGAGCTTGAGCTTCATGCGGTCGGCCTTCTCTTTCACCAGCCGCCGGACTTCGCCCATCTGGGCGCCGAGTCCCTTCAGGTCGTCGGCATCCAGGCGATCCCGCCGGTAATGATGCACCTTTTCCGCGAGTTCCAGCCACTGCTGGGCGTTGGCGCGCATCTTGCGGTCGGGGGAAGCGAAAAGGCCAAACACGGCGGGGACAGGTTTAGTTGGTCTTCAGGACCTTGATGAAGGCATCGGATGGGATGGAGACGCGACCGAATTGTTTCATCTTCTTTTTGCCCTCCTTCTGCTTGTCGAGGAGCTTCCGCTTGCGGGAGATGTCGCCGCCGTAGCACTTTGCGGTCACGTCCTTGCGCATCTCCTTCACATTGTCGCGCGCGATGATCTTGCCGCCGATGGCGGCCTGGATGGCGACTTTGAACATCTGCGGCGGAATGATATCGGCCAGCTTGGCGCAAAGCTCGCGGCCCTTGCCCTCGGCTTTCTCGCGATGGACGATCGACGCGAAGGCGTCAATCGGGTCGCCGTTGATGAGAATCTCCATCTTCACGAGGTCCGACACGCGGTATTCGCCCAGCTCGTAATCCATGGAACCGTAGCCGCGCGTGATGCTCTTCAGGCGGTCGTTGAAATCGACGAGGATTTCGTTGAGCGGGAGCGCACAAGTCAGCATGACCCGGCCGGCGTCGAGCGTGTCGGTGTGGTCGATGGTGCCGCGCTTTTCCATGATGAGCGCAAAGATGTCGCCCATCGCCTCGTTCGGGATGTGAATTGAGGCCGTGATGGTCGGTTCGCGAATCTCCTCGATCGTGCCGGGGTCCGGCAGGTTGATCGGGTTGTCGACCTCCTCCACCGTGCCGTCGTGGGTCACGACCTGGTAGATCACGCTCGGATACGTCGAGATGATGTCGACGTCGTATTCGCGGCGGATGCGCTCCTGGATAATTTCCATGTGCAGCAGGCCGAGAAAGCCGCAACGAAAGCCGAAGCCGAGCGCCACGGAACTTTCCGAGGAAAACACAAACGCGGCGTCGTTCAGGCGCAGGCGCCCCATCGCGGCTTTGAGTTTCTCGTAGTCCGAGGTGTCGACGGGATACAGGCCGCAGAAGACCATCGGTCGCACTTCTTGGTAGCCGGGCAACATCTCTGTCGCGGGTTTCTGCGCCAGCGTGATCGTGTCACCGGTGTTGATGTCGGACGTGTCCTTGATGTTGGAAACCAGGTAACCGACATCACCGGCGGTCAGGCTGGCCGCCTTTTCCATCTTCGGCGTGAAGATGCCGACCTCCTTCACCTCCGACTTGATGCCGTTGCTCATGAGCAGCATCTGGTCGCCCGGTTTGATCTCGCCGGAGAACACGCGGACGTAGGCGATCACGCCGCGATAGGCGTCATAGAGCGAATCAAAGACCAAGGCGCGGGTCTGGCCGTATTCCGTCCAGCGCGGCGGCGGGATGCGGGCCACGACCGCTTCAAGAATGTCCTCGATGCCAATGCCGGCCTTACCGCTGGCGAGGATGGCTTCCTCCGACGGGATCGCGAGAATGTCCTCGAGCTGCCGCAGGCAGAGGTCGAGGTCGGCTCCCGGGAGGTCGATCTTGTTGATTACCGGGATGACCTTGAGATTTTGACCGAACGCCAGGTGGGCGTTGGCGACGGTCTGCGCCTCGACGCCCTGCGCGGCATCCACCAGCAGCAAAGCGCCTTCGCACGCCGCCAAGCTGCGCGAGACCTCGTAGGAGAAGTCCACGTGCCCGGGCGTGTCCATCAGGTTGAGTTTGTAGATCGTGCCGTTCTTGGACGGATACAGCATCGTGACCGGGTGCGACTTGATCGTAATGCCGCGCTCCTTCTCGAGGTCCATCGAGTCGAGGTGCTGGTCCGTCAGCACGCGCTGCGCAACCGTGTTGGTGTGCTCGAGCAGCCGGTCCGACAAGGTGGTCTTGCCGTGATCGACGTGGGCGACGATGCAGAAATTGCGGGTATGGGCGACGTCCATGGGCGCTCAGTTCGCCAGATCGGCAAATTCGGCGTAACTCTTGACCGCCCAAGTTTTCTCCGTGCGCCGGGCCAGGCCCGCCAGCACTCCGCCCGGCCCCAGTTCCCAAAATTCCGTGGCGCCGGCCGCCGCGGCGCTGCGCATGCAGTCCTCCCATCGGACTGACGACACCACTTGGTTGACCAACGCCGCGCGGATGTCCGCGGGCGCGCTGACGTCCTGCCCTGTGGTGTTGGTGAAGAGCGTGCACGAGGGCGCCGCAAACGGGATGCCGGCCAGAAAGTCGGCGAATGCCGCGCGCGCGGGCTCCATCAGGCGGCTGTGATAGGCGCCGGCGACATTCAGCGGAATGACCTTCTTGATGCCACGGTCCTTGGCCGCCGCGACCGCCGCCTCCACCTTGGCTTTCTCTCCGGAGACAATGATCTGCCCGGGGGCGTTGAAATTCGCCGCCTCGATGTCGAACTCCGCGCAAAGAGCCGCCACGGATTCCCGCGCCTCGCCCATGATCGCGGCCATGCCACCGACGGACTGTTCACAGGCGAGCTGCATCAACCGGCCGCGTACGGCCACGATGCGCAGACCCGTGGCGAAATCGAAAACGCCCGCCGCGGCGCAAGCTGTGACCTCGCCCAGACTGAGCCCGAGGGCTTGGTCAAAGGCCGTGAGTTTGCCCTGCTCCTTGAGGGCGGCGACGAGAGCCAAACCGTGCACGTAGAGGGCCGGTTGGCACACCTTGGTCTGCGTCAACTCAGCCTCGGGGCCCTCGATGCAAAAGCCCGTCAGCGACCAGCCCAGCACGTGGTCCGCTTCGTCAAAACAAGCGCGCGCGGCCGGCGATTGCTCATAAAGCGACCGCCCCATGCCCACCTTCTGGGCGCCCTGCCCGGAGAATAAAAGTGCCAATGCCATGATTAAAACCGACTAGAGAATCTCCCGCGGGACCAAAAACCAAGCCCTAAAACCGTTTCAACTGCGGGAAATACCGGGCATCCACTTCGGCCTTCTTCAGGCTCCCAGGCAATGGGGCCTTGCTTTCGGTCGGTTGCCGCGGGGCCGCCGGAGGCGGGGTCAGGCTGGGCGCAGAAACCGGCGCTTCCGGTCGGAAGAGCGGTTCAGGCATCTTCCCCACGGCCGGGCTCGGCCCCATGGCGGCATCGGGGTTTAGAAAGGGATTCCCAGCCGGCTTTAACAGATCTGGCACCGAAATGTCTCTTGTCCCGCCGAACAGACTCCCACCCGGGACCATGGCCGGCGCATCGCGCCCGGGCAAAGCAGTCGGCCCCGGATCAGTACCGCCGTTCTTCGCGGTCAACAGCAGGTCGTGATCCCGCGGGCTGATCCAGGCGGACATGAAGCCGTCCAAGGGATTGAAGGCATTCTCCAGCCAGGCGGTATCGTGCTCGGCCATCGCACCGCCCTGGGGGGGGCCTTGGCCTCGTCCTTTTTACCGCGCAGTTGTTCCGCAATGAGCTTCTCGAACGGAGCGAGGTCCTCGTCGTCCGCCGTCTCGTCTTCGTCGTCGAACGACTTGCTACGGTCGCCGGGGTCCCGCTGCGGTTTCATAATCGCGTCAACCAGCCAGTTTTGGGCGCGCTTGGCCCTCTTAAGGTCGTCCGCACTTTGTCCGCGCACCGGCACCGGATTGGCGGCGGCGGGCGCGGGGGCGGCGATCACATTTAGCCCGGGCAATCCGGCGCGGCCTGTGCCGGCAGGCTCGGGTTTCGCCGCCGCCTTGAGCGAGTCGAACTCCTGCTGGGTCGCCTGGATCGCGTTGTCCGCGGGATCGTCGCCCGCCCACAGGCTTGCGCCGGATCCCCAGGCGATCGCGAGCCCAAGCAAGGCGGTGGCGCGGCGGCGGGACATGGCACGCCTCAGGTTTTGATGAAGATGCCCTTGAGGTTCATCTCCAGCGCCTGCGGGTTCGGCGAGAAGCGCAGGCCGTCGGCCTTGCTGATCTTCCCCTCCTTGATGAGGCGGTAGATGTCCTTGTTAAACGAGAAGCTGTTGCTGTCGCCCGAGCCTTCCATGATGCCCTGCAACTTGTCGAACTGGCCCTCAAGAATCAGGTTTTTCACCGTCGCGTCAGCGTTGAGAATCTCATTGGCTGGCACGCGGCCGCCGCCCTCGAGCGCCGGGATCAACTTTTGGCAAATAAAGCCGCGAATCGAGCCGGCAATCTGCCGGCGCGCCTGGATCTGCTGCTCCGGCGGGAAGAATTCAAACAAACGCGTGAGCGCTTGGGCGACAGTCGCGGCGTGCATCGTAGAGAACACCAAGTGACCGGTTTCGGCCGCGGAGATGGCGGTCTCGAAGGTCTCCTTGTCGCGCATTTCTCCAATCAGGATGATGTCGGGATTTTGACGCAGCACCGACTTGATCGCCAATTCGAAGTCCGGCACATCGAGGCCGATCTCGCGCTGCTGAAACAACGACTTGTCGTCCTGAAAGGTATACTCGATCGGGTCCTCGATCGTGATGATGTGCTTGTCCATGTTCTGGTTGATCCAGTTCAGCATGGCCGCCATCGTGGAGCTCTTGCCGGAACCGGTGGCGCCGCAGACGAGCAGAATACCGTCCTTGGCTTTCGCCAAGTGGAGCAACGGATCGCCATTGAGCCCAAGGTCCTCAAACACCGGCACCTTGCTCTTGATGTGACGCATCACGATGCTGACGAGGCCGCGTTGATGAAAGGCATTCACGCGGAAACGGCCAACCCCTTCCGCGGAATACGCAAAATCGACCTGTCCCACATCGTCCCACCGCGCCCGAAAGACCTTAGGGCAATGCTCCTCGATGAAGGCCTCCGCCTCGGGACTGGAGATCGGATCCATATCCACCGGCTTGAGCTTGCCGGAGAGGCGCACGTAGCCCGGTTTGTTCGCCTTGATGACGATGTCGCTGACGCCGCTCTCCACCGCCAGCTTGAGGAGGTCGTTGATGATTGCGGTATGTGGTGTCATTGTGGGTGTCGCGGTAAAAAAGCGTTGCGGAATCCCTAAATGACCCTGCTGTGTTCAGCAGGGCCTCATTGCCCTCAAGACCGCCATGAAAAACTCCCCGCTTACCGGCACCCTGACGGCGTTAGTCACGCCGTTCAAGCAGCAGCAGGTCGCCTTCGACGACCTGCGGAAGCTCGTGGATTTTCAAATCAAAGGCGGCATTGACGGCCTTGTGCCCGTGGGCACCACCGGTGAATCCCCGACCCTGAGCCATGACGAACACCTGGACGTCGTGCGCGCCCCGGGCGAGCAGGCGCGCGGCCGCGGGCTGTGGACTGGCTCTTGCGGCGCTGGTGCTGAC
>JBMSWZ010000094.1:0-6209 GCA_049425105.1 Cephaloticoccus sp. | reverse complement strand
TTTTCCGCGCGGGGGAGAAGATGCTCAGCGCCACCGAGATCAAGACCCTGCTCAAGCACGAGGGCCAGCCGGTGATTCTGCCCAACTTCGGCATCGTCGCGCTCTCACCGGAACGCTGGGAGAGCTACCGCGCATGGCGGCGCAACATCAAGGACACGCACGGTGAGGGCACGCTGTCGCCGTATTTGGTTTTCTCACTGTTCAACGACAGCCGCCTGAAGCTCACCCTCACGCCGGAAGTCGAAGCCTGGCGCCGCCGCGTGCTGGCGCCGCCGGCCTCGCCGCCGGACCTGCCCGAACTGCTGCGCCCCTACCAACGCCGCGGCGTGGAATGGCTGGCGCATTTGGGTGAAGTGGGCTGTCACGGCCTGCTGGCCGATGAGATGGGCCTGGGCAAGACCCTGCAGATCATCACGCTGCTCGCGAAGAGCCCCTTGGCCGGCAAGCCGTCGCTGGTCGTCTGTCCCGCCAGCGTCGTGCCGGTGTGGCAGGAGGAGATCGAGCGCTTTTACCCGGAGCTGAAGATCGAGATCCTCAAGGCCGGCCACGACTTCACCACCGACCGATCCAGCGTCATCTGGCTCGCGAGCTACACGCAACTGCGCAAGCACCGCGCCCTGCTGCCGGAGGTGGAGTTCGGCTACGCCGTGCTCGACGAGGGCCAGTTCATCAAGAACCCCGACGCGAAGGTCACGCAGACCTGCTTCGCGGTGAAGGCGCAGCGCCGCATCGTGCTGACCGGCACGCCGCTGGAAAACCGGCAGCTGGACCTCTGGAGCATTTTCCGCTTCCTCCTGCCGGGATTGCTCGGCTCGCGCACGGGTTTTGAAAGCGCGCTCAACGCCGACCGCGCGGGCACGATGGAGCGGCTGCGCGCGCAGCTGGCGCCGTTCATTTTGCGCCGCACCAAGAAGGAAGTGGCCAAGGAGTTGCCGCCGAAGGTGGAGATGGATTTGTTTTGCCCGCTCAGCGACGTGCAGAAGGCCGAATACGCCCACACCTGCTCGGAGGGCCTGGAGCGGCTGGGGGACGACGTCGGCACGGCGATGCGCGAGAAGTCCTTCGGTTTCCTCGCGCTCCTTACCCGCCTGCGCCAGACCTGCTGCGACCCCGACATGCTGCCGTGGCGCAAATCGCCGCTCACCGATTCCGGCAAGATCATGCTCCTGGTGGAGAAGCTGGCCGAGATCATCGACAGCGGCCACAAGGTCGTGATTTTTTCGCAGTTCGTCATGCTGCTCGACCGCGTGAAGGCGGCCCTGGAGGAACATTACCCGCAGCTGCCGCGCTTCGAACTGACGGGCATGACACTCGATCGGCAGAAGCCGGTGCAGGATTTCCAGACCGCGGAGGGCGCGGCGGCGATGCTGGTCTCGCTCAAGGCGGCCGGCACCGGCATCACCCTGCACGCGGCGGACTACGTTTTCCTGTTGGATCCGTGGTGGAATCCCGCGGTGGAGGCGCAGGCGGTCGACCGCGTGCACCGCATCGGCCAGACCAACACCGTGTTTGTCTACCGCATGGTCACGGCGGGCACGATTGAGGAGCGCATCCAGGAATTGAAGGCCGACAAGAAGGACCTGTTTGACCGGTTGGTCGGCGGGCTCGGCGGCGATTTCGACCTGAGCCAGCACTTCACTTCGCTGCGCAGCCTCGTGCAGCTTACCGCCGAGCAAGTCGAATCCGAGAGCCAGGAGCAGGCGTCCTGAGGTGAACGCGCCGAATTTCCGCACCGTCCGGTCACGCAGGCTTGTTTTGGGCGGCCCGGGCGCTACGGTAGCGGCCAAAGTGGGCACAAACGCAGAGATTTCGACGACGACTGGCGCAAGGTGTGCCGGGCGGGCTGGCGGCTCGGCGCGGACCACGCCGCAATGAAGTCGGTCACTGATCCGGCCAAGCTGCTGATGGAGCGCCTGCTGCGGTTGTTGCGCTGGCGGGTCTGGCTGGCCGAGCGGTTGCAGCCCACCGAGTGGCAGATGACCCTGGCCTGGGCGGCCCTGGCCGGGTTCATGGGCGCGCTGGCCTCGTTGTTTTTCGCCGCCTGCGCCGAGGGCGTGCACCAAGTGCTGACCAATTCCAGCGCGGGTGTCGTGGAGTCGATGCGCCTGCTGCCGTGGTGGGCCCGCCTGCTGGTGCCCGCCGCCGGCGGACTGCTCGCCGGCCTCGTGCTGATGTTGGGCAAGCGCCTGCTCAAGGGGCAGAGTTCGACGGATTACATGGAGGCGATCGTGATTGGCGACGGCAACCTGCCGCTGCGCACGAGCCTGATCAAGATCACGGCCTCGCTGTTCACCATCGGGTCCGGCGGCTCGATCGGCCGAGAAGGTCCGATGGTGCAGTTGGCCGCGCTGCTGGCCTCGTTGCTCGGCCGCTGGCGGCGGTTTTCACGCCAGCAGTTGCGCCTTCTGGTGGCTTGCGGCGCCGCCGCCGGCATCGCCTCGGCCTACCATGCGCCCATCGGCGGGTCGTTCTTCGTGGCAGAGATCATTCTCGGCACGATCGCGATGGAGAGCCTGGGCGCCCTGGTGGCCGCGTCGGTGGCGGCGGCGCTGACGATGCAGGTGCTGGGCAATGCCGACACGCTTTATCAGGTCCCGAAGTTCGAGCTACACTCGCCCTTCGAGATGGGGCCTTACCTTGTCCTGGGCCTGATCGCTGGGGCCATGGCGCCGTTTTTCCTCAAGTCCCTGCGCCGGGCCGAGGCGTTGTTCATGGAGACCAAGCTGCCGTTGATCGGCCGCCTGACGCTGGGCGGTCTCCTGGTGGGCGCGATCGCGATCAACGTCCCGGAAGTCTGCGGCAACGGTTACACCGTCGTGGTCGACATTCTCAACGGCCGGATCGTGTGGGGCGCGCTGATCGGCATCATGTGCTGCAAGTGGCTCGCCACCGCGTCGTCGGTGGGGTCGGGCGCGCAAGGGGGCGTGTTTACCCCGACCTTGTTTATGGGCGCGGCGGGCGGCTACCTTTTTGGCACGGCCGTCAACGCGGTCTGGCCCCAAGCGGCGATCGATCCCCAGGCGTTTGCGCTGGTCGGGATGGGCGCGTTTCTCTCCGCCGCGAGCCGTGCCCCGGTCATGGCCGTGATCATGCTTTTTGAGATGACGCTCAGCTATGAGATCATCCTGCCGTTGATGCTGTGCAGCGTCGTCGCCTACTTCACGGCGCGCGGGATCGATTCCCATTCGCTCTACGGTGAGGTGCTCAAGCGCAAGCGGGAGGAAGACCCGACCACCGTGCTGGCCACGGGTCTCGTGCGCGACTTGATCAAGGTCGACCCGCCCACGGTTCTTCCGACCGCGCGCTTCGACGAAATTGCGCGGTTGTTTCTCAAGGTGCGGGTGAACAATGTTTATGTGACCGAGGCGGACGGCCGGTTTCTCGGCGCAGTTTCGCTCCACGACATCAAACCATACTTGGGCGAGCCTGGCTTGGCGGAGTTGGTCTTGGCCGGAGACATTGTGCGGGAGGACTTCCCGAAGGTGCTCCCGGACCAGGCCCTGAGCGAGGCCTTGGGGAAATTCATGAGCAGCAGCGACGTCCAACGCCTGCCGGTCGTGGCCGCAGACCAGCGCCTGCTGGGCAGTATCTCCAAGAACGACCTGATGCTGGCTTTGGTGGAGAAGCAGAAGGCGTCGTAACTGGCTTTGGTGAGGTAATTTAGGGGAGGGCAGGGGGCGGCCTTAGGGCTTTGCCCCCTTGTAACAAACCCGACACGGATTCGTAACAATCCGAGGGTAAAACCGGGGGCGTCTACTCGTTAAACCATACACAACCCAACCAAATATGTTCTCCCTCAAATCGAAATGGGTCGCCCTCCTTACCGGAGTCGCCCTTGCTGCCAGCCCGGTAATGGCCGGTGACGCCGGAGCTCTGCTCGATGCCTTGGTCCGCAAGGGTATCCTCACTGACCAGGAGGCCGAAGACCTCCGCGCCGATCTCTCGCGTGACTCGCAGGAGTTCGTGATTTCGTCCGTGTCGGGCGGCAAGAGCACCAATTCGGTGGCCCTCAACGGCCGCCTGCAGCTGCAATATGCCGGCCTCGGCAGTGACCAGAACATCCCGGGCGTGAGCCAGATGTTCATGCGTCGCGTCTACTTCGGCATGAATGCCGGCGTCGGCGCCGAATGGTCCGCCAACGTGCTTTACGATTTCGCCGGCGGCGGTTTCGACAAGGCGTTCATGCAGTGGAAGGGTTACATGGGCGACCAGCCCCTCGCCCTCGACTTTGGTCTGCGCAAGGTGAACTTTGGCTACGAGGAGACCACCTCTTCCGGCAGCCTCAAGTCGATCGAGCGCTCCCCGGTCACCCGCTACTTCGTCGAGCCCAATAACGGCCGCCGTCTCGGCGCCGGTTCCTATCGCGTCGGCGTGTTCGCCGATGGTGGCGATTCCAACGTCCGCAAGGGCAAGTCGACCGGCCTCTTCTACGGCGCGGCGCTCACGACCCAGACCCGCACCGACACCTTCGGCGACGGTTCCGCCGACGGCATCAAGTATAGCGGCAACGGCAGCGGCGCCCTCAACTCCCTCGCGATGTGGGCCAATGTCGGCTACACGCAGATCATGAGCGGTTCCAAGCTCCAGGTCGGCGCGGGCTTCGGCTTCCTCCCCGACGTGGGCGGCGCCGGCAACTCGAACTTCGGCAAGGGTTACGACATCTCCGAGTTCTCGGTCTACTTCGACTACACCGCCGGCCCCTTCAACCTCGCCGGTGAATACCTCAGCGCGACGGTCGACAACGCCCTCTCCGGCGGCACCAAGGATGCGAAGCCCTCGGGCTACTGGATCCAGCCTTCGTTCGCGGTTTCCGAGAAACTCGAGCTCACGGCCCGTTACAGCAAGGTTGACGCCGACGGCCGCGGGATTCGCGCCTCCGATGGCATTCGCTCCGCCGCCGCCATCCGCACCGGCCAGGAACTCGAGGAGCTCTACCTCGGCCTGACCTACTTCTTCGTCGGTCAGGACGTGAAAATCCAGGTCGGCTACATCAACGGCAAGCTGAGCAACGGCAACAGCGAGAAGGTCGACGGCGTCCGCTCGCAGCTCCAGCTCAACTTCTGATCCTCTCCAGAACCCAAATCCACCTCCCATTCAGACAATGAAAAAATTGCTCATTCTCTCCCTCGCGGCCCTCGCGGCCACGACGCTGCAAGCCCAGAAGCTTGTGATCAAGGGTTCCGACACCCTCGGCGCCAAGCTCGTGCCGATGCTCGCCGAGGAATACAAGGCCATGCATCCGGGCGTCAGCTTTGAGATCGCGGCCGAAGGTTCCACGACCGGCATCGCCGCGATCACCGACAGCACCGCCGACATCGGCATGTCCTCGCGCCGCGCCAAGCCCACCGAGATGTCCGCCGCCAAGGCCAAGGGCGTCTCCATGAAGCCCACGATCGTTGCCTTCGACGGCATCGCGGTCATCATCAACGCCAACAATCCGCTCTCCGATCTCACCAATCGTCAGGTCGAGCAGATCTTCACCGGTGATGTCACCGACTGGTCCGCCGTCGGCGGTTCCCCGGGCACGATCTCGGTCTACACCCGCAACACCTCGTCGGGCACGTATTCCGACTTCAAGGACCTCGCCATGAAGAAGCGCGACTACGCCGGATCCTCCCAGAAGATGGCCGGCAACGAGCAGATCGTCGCCGAGGTCGCCAAGAACCCGACCGGCATCGGCTACGTCGGCCTCGCCTACATCCACGAGGAAGGCATCAAGGTCGTCTCCATTGAGGGCGGCACCCCGACCAAGGAAAGCGTCCTGGCCAAGAAGTATCCCTATGTCCGCCCGACGTTCTACTACACGAACGGCAAGCCCGCTGGTGAGGCGGCGAAGTTCATCGAGTTCACCCTGAGCGACGCCGGCCAGAAGATCGTCGAGTCCATCGGATTCGTCCCGGTCCGCTGATCGTCTCCGCATTGTGACACAAGCCCGCTTGACCAAGCGTCGGCGGGCTTTTCTTTTCCCCTTAGGCAACCACCTCCACCGCTCCCAGCTTCATGGCCGACCAACCCACCGCGGGAACTGATTCGTTCCCCATCCGGAAGTCACGGACCCGCATCCTCGGGCTAAGCCTCGACGACGTGATTCGTTCGTTCTTTGGCGGCAACGCCGTGGTGTCAGTGATCGTCCTCGCCCTGATCACGGTCTTTCTGTTTCGCGAGGGCTTCGGCTTTTTCTCCCAGAACCGGCACAACCTCGAGATCTA
>JBMSWZ010000093.1:0-6215 GCA_049425105.1 Cephaloticoccus sp. | reverse complement strand
GGCCATCGTCAACGCCGGCATGGTTGGCGTCTACGACGAGATCGAACCAACGCTGCGCGACCTCGTTGACGACGTGCTGCTGAACCGTCGCGCCGACGCCACCGAGCGCCTGATTGAGCACGCGGAAAAGCTGAAGGCCGAGTCCGACGCCGCGAAGGGCAACCCCGTCGCCAGCGCGAAGGCCGTGGATGCGTGGCGCGACGCCCCGGTCGAGACGCGCATCAGTCACGCCTTGGTCAAGGGCATCGACGCCTACATCGAGGCCGACACCGAGGAGGCCCGCCAGAAACTAGCCCGGCCCCTCGATGTCATCGAGGGCCCGTTGATGAACGGCATGAAGGTCGTGGGCGACCTCTTCGGCGCCGGCAAGATGTTCCTCCCCCAGGTCGTGAAGTCGGCCCGCGTGATGAAGAAGGCGGTCGCCTACCTCACGCCCTACATGGAGGAGGAAAAGCGCCAACTCCTCGCCGCCGGCGGTCAGGCCAAGGCCCAGGGCCGGATCATCATGGCGACCGTGAAGGGCGACGTGCACGACATCGGCAAGAACATCGTCGGCGTCGTCCTCGCCTGTAACAACTATGACGTCATCGACCTCGGCGTCATGGTCCCCGGCGAGAAGATCCTCGCCGCCGCGCGCGAGAAAAAGGCCGACCTCATCGGTCTTTCCGGCCTCATCACGCCGTCCCTCGACGAGATGGTGCACGTGGCCAAGGAGATGACCCGCGAGGGCTTCTCCATTCCCCTGCTGATTGGCGGCGCGACCACCTCGGCCGCACACACGGCCGTCAAGATCGCCCCGGCCTACGCCGCGGGCGTGATCCACGTGCTCGACGCCTCGCGCGTCGTCAACGTCGTCAGCGCCCTGCTCAGCGACACGCAAAAACCCGCCTACCTCGCGGAGATCGCCGCCAAACAGCAGCAGCAGCGCGCCGACTTTGAGGCCCGCCGCAACCAACGCGCCCTGCTTTCCCTCGCCACGGCCCGCGCCCGCGCGCCGAAGTTTGACTGGGCCAAAGTGGATATCCCGGAGCCGGAATTCTTGGGAACCAAGAATTACAGTTCAGCCCTCCAGAGCCTTGGCGACGGAGGGCCGTCCACCAGCAAATCTCAAACCGGCGCGCTCCCCCTCGACCTGCGCGCAGTCGCCGCCTATATCGACTGGGGACCGTTCTTCTCCGCTTGGGAACTGCACGGCCGCTTCCCCGACATCCTTGAGGACGAGGTCGTCGGCACCGAGGCGAAGAAACTCTACGCCGACGCCCAGCAGATGCTCGAACGCATCCTCGCGGAGCAACGCTTCACCGCGAAGGCCGTGATCGGCTTCTGGCCCGCGAATGCGATCGGCGACTCCGTCGAGATTTACGATCCCACCGCGATCGCAACTCTCGACGCCCCGAGCTTGGCGAAGGGCCAACGCCCGGCTCCGCGCCACACGTTTCACTTCCTCCGCCAGCAGCTGGAAAAACCAGCGGACCAGTTTAATCACTGCCTCGCCGACTACGTGGCCCCGAAGGAGTCCGGCCGCGTGGACTACCTTGGCGGCTTCGCCGTCACAGCCGGCCACGGCGTCGAGGCCTTCGCCGCGGAGTTCAAGGCGGCCCACGACGACTACAATGCAATCATGGCCCAAGCGCTCGGCGACCGGCTGGCCGAGGCCATGGCGGAATACCTGCACAAGCAGGCGCGCGACCTCTGCGGCTACGGCCGCGACGAGCAACTGGAGATGAAGGACATCATCCGCGAGAAATACCGCGGCATTCGCCCCGCCCCCGGCTACCCCGCCTGCCCCGACCACACCCAGAAGCCGCCGCTCTTCGCCCTGCTCGACGCCACCGCCGCCACCGGCATCACCCTGACCGAGAGCAACGCCATGCACCCCGCCAGCAGCGTCAGCGGCTTCTACCTCAACCATCCGGAGTCCAAATATTTCGCCGTCGGCAAACTCGCAAAGGACCAGGTGGAGGACTACGCCGTCCGCACCGGTCAATCCAGGACCGATGCCGAAAAATGGTTGCAACCGTATCTTGATTACTGAGGCGCGGCACGCCGCCCTTTAGCCGAGGATCAGGACCGCGGCGTCTACAACGCCGCCGAATGCTCGAGCTGGGCCACCGCCGTGGACACCGCCCGCACCGCGCGTTCAGACTCGGGCAGGCGGTGATCCGGGTCTTGGACGTCGGCCGTCAGCGCCTTGATGTAGGTGTCGGTCAGCGAGTTGACGTCCGCGACGGGCAGCGACGTGCGGGAGGCCACGATGGCTTGAAACAACAAACCCTTGCGCAACGCCTCGATGGCGCGGCAGATCTTCGGCTTCACCGCCAGCATCACGCCCTTGACGGCGATCTTCGCAAAAAAACC
The DNA here is from genome assembly GCA_049425105.1 of Cephaloticoccus sp. GTDB lineage: Bacteria > Verrucomicrobiota > Verrucomicrobiia > Opitutales > Opitutaceae > Cephaloticoccus. The sequence continues at coordinate 3,857 of JBMSWZ010000093.1, read as the reverse complement.
GGCGTCGTCCTCCTCCAGCGCATCGGCCACGACTTGATCCAGCGCTTGGTCAAAGGCCTTCTTGGGTGGCAGGTAAAACACCCAATGGTAGGACTTGAACAACGTGCCGTTGAGGTCGTCCGCTCGCAGCGTCCGCAACCGCGCCTCGATGCGCGGTTCGTTGAACGATTCCGCCCAGGCCAGGTGGTAGATCTACGCCGCCATGCCGGCGAGCGGGATGGGCAACGCGAGGATGATCTTTTCGGTTTCGACGTCCTCGTCGGCATCCTCGGCCTTGGCTTTGCCGTCGTCGCGCTTGACCGTGATATCCCATTGGATGATCGCGTCCGAAAGTTCCGGCGCCCGCGCCGCCACCGCGGGGTCGAGTTGTCCCGCCTCGGCGAGGGCGAGAAAGCGGCGAAATACCAGAATCGGGTGCGGCTCGCCCTTGCGGCCGATGATCACGAGCCCTCGGCCGGTCTCAGGCGTCACGCTTTCGGCGACTACCTGCACCACGCCCTCCGCAAAGGCGGTCGCGTAGCGGCGGTCGGCTTTCGTCCGGGCATGAATGGCGATGCTCAGCTCCTTCCCGTTGACCTCGAAAGGCGCCAATTGCACGAGCGAGCCGAAGTCCTCGGGCGTCGCGGCAGCCGCCGGCATCATGGGGCCCGCGCCCAGGAGCAGGGCCAGGAAAGGGGAAATAGCGGACGTCAGGTTTCGCATGGGGACGGGCTCAACACCCGGCAGAGCATGCGCAGGTTGCAGCATTTTCCGCCAGCGCATTGACAGCCCGGCCGGGAAAACGCCTCCTGCTCGCCGATGACGCCCCCGCTCCCCGCCACCGCCCGGCCGCACGTGCGCTTTCGGGCCAGCTTGGCGGAGCTGCGCGACGCGGCTTTCGCGGACGGCGTCAACGCCCTGTGCTGGCCGCGCGTGCTCGCGGGCGACTTTGCCGAGGTCGTATCCGCGCTCGGACCCGGCGATGGCGTCGTGCCCTTGGATGAAGCCCGCTTGCTCGCGCTCACCCTGAGCCCGGCCGGACAACAGGCCCGGGACGCGATGCTGGCCGATTGGCGCGCCTTGCGCGACCTCGGCCTCGCCCCCGAGCTCAACTGCATTCACGGCTATCCGCGCGACGAAGCGGGCGTGGTGCCGACCGATGTTTACTCGTGGCACGCCGACAGTGCGCCGATCGAAACGGCGACTTGGTTGTGCACCTATTCCGGCGCCCCCTCGGAGGGCCTGCCCAATGCGCAAGCGCTGGCCAAGGCCGAGGACCCCGCGATCCGCGCGGCGCTGCTCGCGGAGTATGCCGGTCCCGACGACGCAGGTTTTGCGGAGTTCCTGCGCGACCACGCCTACAACCTACACTATGCCGCAAAGAGCGGCGCCGAGCCGTGGTCCTTCGGCGTCGGTCACCTCTGGCGCCTCGCCGTGGACTGGCCGGGCAGCCCGGTGCCGCCCTGCCTGCACCGCGCGCCAGCGCAGCCTCACGGGTCCGCGCCGCGGCTGCTGTTGATCAGCTGAAACAAGAGAGCCCGCACTCTCGCGCGGGCTCTCGCGTATGCTGGACCTGACGGGAAACCTTACTTTTTGCCCTTGGCGTTGCCTTTGGCGGATTTGCTCTCCTTGACCGACTTGCTGGCGGCCTTGGTGGACTTCTCGGACTTGGACGATTTCTCGTCCTTATAGTCGCCGCCGTTCTTCGGCACCGTGACCGTGGTCGTGGCGACCGAGACATTGCCGTAGGCATCGGTCACTTCGACCGTGATCGTGTAGACCCGGCCGTCGCCCTTGCCGTCATCCGGCTCGTTGCTGGTGATGCTGATCACGTTCACCGACGCGACGCCGGTGTTGTCGTCGGCATCAACCGCGACGGTGATGGGCACCATCTTGTGATTCGGCGGCCAGATGACCCCGGTCGAAGGCGTCACGCTGTTGATCACCGGAGCAGTGGTGTCCTGCACGACGATGATGAACGTGCCGGTGGAGGTGTTGCCCGCGGCGTCCGAGGCCGTGACCGTGACGGTCTGATCGGCCTCAAGTTTTCGAGCCACCCCGAGAGTTAGTCTGGGATGTTGTTATGGGTTGATCTGTCGGTTGTCGTTGAAGCTGTCCCGACGGAGGGAGGCCGGAGGCCGACCGGAGGCGGGACAGTAGTAAGTTGGGTGGCGTAGTTCACGGGGCTGCGGTAGCCGAGCCCGCCCGCTTCGAATGCGTGATCACGGATCACCACATGCCGCGCATGAGCGGCGTCGAGTTGGTCCGGCATCTGCGCGATTTCGGCTACCGGGGCCGGATCGTGGTGATCAGCTCGGAGCTCGGTCCCGCGACCGATGCCCGTTACCACGCCCTGGCGGTTGATCTCCTCCTGAAGAAGCCCGTCAAATTCAACCTTCTTCCCGGTCTACTTGCCGGGCTGCCGGCGACTACAACCGGTAGCTGAAAAAGATTCCGGCCGACAGCTGGTTGGCGTCGCCGCGCCGGGACACCAAGGGGGAATCGGCCGCGTCGCCCAGCAAACGTTCGGCCGCGAGGAACGCGATGATCGCCGCCCGGCGCGAAACCGGCCGGACCACCTGCAGGCCCCACCCGGCGGAAACCAAGCCCGCCCCCGGCTGGAAACGCGACAAACCACTCGCCGCGGCATCGGCCGCGGTGAGGCCAAAGTAGGCCTCCAGATAATCCGCGCTCGCCCAGCGCAACCGCGGTCCGGTGCCCACGATCAGCGGCAGGCCGCCGGCCGTCGTCAGCCGCCACGAACGGTCGAGCGACAGATCGAGCACGAGCCCCTCATGGCCGCCCAGCGCCCGCTGCAGCACGGCCTCCGCCGACCAGGTCTCCGTCTCATAGCGCAAAAAGGCACCCGCCTGCACCGCCGCATCGACCTCATGAATGCCCGTCAGCTCGGTCGCCTCATCACCGGCGATGCGAAACGGGCTGTCGCCGTCCGCATCCCGGCCGAAGTCCACGGTCGCCAAGGGACCCGCGGCCCATCCGTAGGCCGCCCAAGCCGTGTAGCGCGCCCCCTGCGCGATCGAAGCCGAGAAACGTTCGCCGTAGGCCGCGCGCACATCCGGCACCAGCATCACCTGCTGGTGATCGGCCCCCGGAAACGCGGGCGCAGTCAGGATGCCCCCGCCGACTTCAAAGGACCACCCCGATTCGTCCGCGCGCTCCGGCTGCGCCACTGCGAGGCTCGCCACCAGGCCCGTTCCACAAACCCAGGTTCTTGTCCAAGCGAAAGAATTCATACTTGCGCACTACGCGTCGGCTGGTCCGGCGGATGCATTTCCCCGCCAAAGCTCACCAGCCGCCGAACAGGTCGTCCCAGCAATGCGCAATCGCCGGGAGTTCGCCGGCGGGCAGCCGGGCCGCAAACGGCAGCTGCTCCACTTCCGCCAGGTCACCCAGAAAGGCCGCGATCGCGTTCAACAGTCCGGCCATCAGGGCCGGGTCCACCCGGCTGCGGTCGTCATCGGGCCGGTGGTGGAAGAACCGCCCGCCCGCACAATTCGGCCGCATCAGCGTCAGCCCCGGCACCCCGGCCGCATTGAACGGAAAATGATCCGCGTAAGGCAGCACCCCGTGGTCCCGCCGGTAGTAATGATCAAACCGCGCGAAATACGGACGCAGCAGGTCGTCCACCGCCGCCGGCGCGCTGCCCGAGATGAGATTCCAGCCCAGCAACGAGCCGAAACTGTCGAGATTGAACATCAACCGGCCGTCACGGGCGAGGTCGGCCCGGTGTCGCCGCACGTAGGCCGAGCTGCCCACCGACAACTGTTCCTCCGCGCCGAACGAAATCAGCCGGATCGTGCGCCGGCGCGGGCGCGACGCGAGCACCCGGGCCAGCTCGATCAGTCCCACGGTCGCGG
>JBMSWZ010000092.1:0-6233 GCA_049425105.1 Cephaloticoccus sp. | reverse complement strand
GCCGCTGAAGAAGAGCACGTAGAAGAAGCGGTCCTTTGGAAGCGACTCGATGCTTCGGGCGAGCTCTCCGAGCGCCGCGGCGAGCCGCGGGCCCGCGGCCGCGGCCGACTTGGCGCGCGACAGGGCCGCGAGCGCCGCCTCACCCCAGGCGAGCTGGGTGTGTTCTTCCTCCAAGGCGAACTGCACGAGTCGGCGCGTGGGCTGGTCGGTGATGGGGTTGGATTGCGAAAGGTGGGTGTGGAACGCGTCGGCCAACGCGGGCTTCAGCACGCCATAGACGCCGGTGAGGAACTCCAGCGAGTCCTGCGCCTTGGCGAGCTCGGCGGCAAAGCTTTCGAGTGCGGGGTCCGGGCACTTGTCGAGGTGGTGCGGGGGCGTGCGCATTTCGGTGATGCGCTTGCGGAACCACGAGCTGTGCTCGGCCTCCTGCCAAAGATGCAACGACAGGGCGCCCTTCACCTCCCACTCGGGCAGGGCGTTGAACCGGCCCGCCATGAGGAAGAGCGATTGCGATTTCAGGTAAACGTAGCGGCGCAGGCGCATGACCGTGGTGTCGACGGACAACCCGGGCGCGGCGGCTTGGGCATGCGTGCAAAGACCGGCGAGCGGCGGAGCGGAGACAGGGGGCGTGCTCATGGGTGAAACGTGCCGCATCCGGCCGCGGTTGTCCAGTGACGGGCGCAGGGCATGGTTTCCGCGCGGGCCCCGGGCATTGAGGCTGGCGTTGCGGGGTTTCCGCGGCAGGTTCGATTCCACCCGTCCGGCCCGCCATGACCTTTGACCAACCTCACCTGGCCGCCTCCGAAATCGACTGCGACGTGCTCGTGGCCGGCGGCGGTTTGTCCGGCGTATGCTGTGCGTTGTCCGCGGCGCGCAACGGCGCGCGGGTCATCCTGTGCCAGGACCGGCCCGTGCTCGGCGGCAACGCTAGCAGCGAAATCCGCATGCACGTCGTCGGCGCCAACAGCATGCGGCCTTGCGCCGACCTCGAGCTGGAGGCGCGCGAGACGGGCATTGTGGAAGAGATTCGCCTGGAGAACGCCGTGCGCAACGCGCAGCGGTCGCCTTCGATGTTCGACCAGATCCTTTACGAGAAATGCGTGGCCGAGCCCAACCTGCGCGTGATGCTCAACACCACGGTGGCGGGCGTGGCGAAGAGTGGACGCCGCCTCACCGCGGTGCAGGCGTGGCGACTGTCCACCGAGGAGAAATTCACGATCACGGCGTCGGTGTTTGTTGATTGCACGGGCGACTCCGGCCTCGCGGCCGCGGCCGGCGCGGCGCACCTGGAAGGGCGCGAGGCCAAGGCGCAGTTCGGCGAGTCGCTGGCGCAGGATACGGCGGATAAAAAGCGATTGGGCTCCACGATCTTGTTCATGGCCCGCAAGCACGACCGTCCGATGCCGTTCACGCCGCCGCCGTGGGCGCGCAAGTTCACCGAGGAGCAGCTGAAGCTCCGGCCGCACGCGACGGGCGACGTCGATTACGGACTGGAATACGGTTTTTGGTGGCTCGAGTGGGGCGGGCAGTTCGACACCATTCGCGAAAACCCAAAGGTGCATCACGAGTTGCTCGCGATTGTGATGGGCATCTGGGACCACGTGAAAAACGGCGGCGACCACGGCGCGGACCACTGGGCGCTGGATTGGTTTGGCGCCGTGCCCGGCAAGCGCGAAAGCCGCCGGCTCATCGGCCGGCACGTGCTCACCGAGCGCGACGTGATGACCTCGACCCCGCAGCCCGACGCCATCGCCTACGGCGGCTGGCCCATCGACCTGCATCCGCCCGAAGGCGTCGACCGACCCGACGAGGAACCCTGCGCGCAGCATCCCGTGCCGTGGCTCTACGACATCCCGCTGCGCTGCTGCGTCGCGCGCGATTTCGACAACCTCATGTTTGCCGGCCGCAACCTTTCCGCTACGCACGTGGCCTTTGCGTCGACGCGCGTGATGGCCACCTGCGGCGTGGTCGGCGAGGGCGTCGGCGTGACCGCGGCCTTGGCCGTGCGCGACGGCACCACCCCCGGCGCGATGGTCGACTCACCCGCGGCAATTGCTCAAGTGCAACAGCAACTCCTGCGGCAGGACGCATGGCTGATCGGCCGGACGCTGGACGATCCGCGCGACCTGACGCAGACCGCGACGATCACCGCCTCCAGCTCCGCGCCCAACGGCTCGCCGGAAAACGTGCGCTCTGGCGTCAACCGCACCGTGACCGGCCCGCGCGGCGTGAAGTCAGAACGCGAGCTCCCCGGCACGCACCGCTGGATCAGCGACCCCGCGGCCGGATTGCCTGCGTGGATCGAGTTGCGCTGGCCCGAGCCGCAGACCGTCTCGCGTGTGGAGCTCGTCTTCGACACCGGCCTCCACCGGCACCTTACGCTCACGCAGTCCGACGCCTACTGCGCCAAGATGTGCTGGGGCCAGGGTCAGCCCGAGACGGTAAAGGATTACGAACTTCTCGTGGAGCGCGACGGCGCGTGGACCTTAGTCGCATCCGTCCGAGGCAACTGGCAGCGCCGCGTGCAGCGGCAGCTTGCGGGCGGTCCTATCACCGCGATGCGTCTGCGGGTGCTCGCTGCTTGGGGTGCTGCGAATGCGCGGGTGATGCGCTTCAGCGCTTTCACCAAGTGACGCTCAAGTCACCATCGCGCGCGCGTTGGTGCGAAGCGACTCGAAGCAGGCCATGGTGAACTTCACCGCCTGAATCCCTTCCTCGAGCGTGGCCATGAGGTCGGGTTTGCCTGCGATGGCGTCGAGGAAGTCGTTGGCTTGGATCGTGAAGGGGCCGTCGCGGCCGAGAGGGGGGAAGGATTCCCAAGTCCACTCGGTTTCGCCAAGAGCCATGCGGCCCCAGCGCGTGCCGTGGAATTCCACCTTCACGCTGCCGCCGGGGCAGTTGAACTGCATGGTGGCTTCGTTGGGCGCCTGGAACTGGTTGAGCGTGTAGGTGATCATCGCGCCCTCGCGGTTGCGCGTGGTGACGGCGACGGTGTCCTCGACCTCGACGCCGTCGAGCACCTGGTGACCGGCGTCGCAGAGCACGGACGCGGTCGGGCCGGTGATCCACTCGGTGAGGTTGAACATGTGCGTGATGGCGTCCTGGATGGCGCCGCCGCCCTGGGCGTGGTTGTTGTAATAGATCTCGCGGTAGGCGGGCCGGAACGCGGGAAAGTTCTGGCCGGAAATGATCGTGGCGGCGCGGACGGGGCCGAAAGCGCCGGTATCGAGAAACGCTTTGGCGGCGCGCACCTCGGGGCGGCTGTGCTGCACGTAGGCGACGCGGCAGACCTTGCCGCTGGCGGCCGCGGCGGCCTGGAGCTCAGCCATGCCGTCAAGGTTGAGCGAGAGTGGCTTTTCGATGAGGCAGTGTTTGCCGGCCTGCAGCACCTTGGTGGCGATGGCGACGTGGCTGGTCGCGGGCGTGGCGATGAGCACGGCGGTCACGGCCGGATCGGCGAGGGCGGCGGTCCAGTCGGACTGCTTTTCGGCGCCGTGTTTTTCCGCCATGGCGGCGAGGATGGCGGGGCGGTTGTCGCAAGCGATGACGCGGCAGCGGCCGGTGGCTTGGAAGTTGCGCAGGTGGCGTTCGCCGATGCTGCCGCAGCCGATGATCAGGACGGTGGGAAGGGTGCTCATGGGAAAGGGGAAAATGTAGGGCGGGGTGCCTTACCCCGCCGGATTGGGCAGAGAGGCGGGATTTGGAAATCCCGCCCTACAAAAAATCAGAAGTGAAAGTTGCGGTTCAAGGGGTGGGCGTGGGCTCCAAAATGGGGCCGGTGGTTACCAGGCGGTCCAGCCGCCGTCGACGGGGAGGGTGTGGCCGGTCACGTAGCTCGCGGCGTCGGAGAGCAGAAACAGGACGGGGCCGGCCATCTCGTCGTTGCGGCCGATGCGTCGCAGCATGGTCTTGCGGTTGAGCTCGTTCATGAAGTTCGGGTTGGCGGCCTGCGCGGCAGGATTGGGAAACGGGCCCGGGGCGATGCAGTTGCAGCGGATGCCGTCGGGGCCGTAATGCATCGCGAGGTAGCGTGCGAGCTGCACCATGCCGGCTTTGCTCACGCCGTAGTCGATGGGGTTGGGCTTCATCGCCTCGCGGTAAAGGTGCTTATCCGGCGGGACGAGGCCATACATGCTGGAGAACAGCAGGAGGCTGCCGCTGCCGCGCGGCTTCATGGCGTTGGCGAGTTCGCGGCAGAGCACGAAGGTCGGCACGAGCGAGCGGTTGAGCGTGGCCTGAAAGATTTCGGCCGGCAGATCCTCAAGCGTGTGGCCCACGGAAGACGCCAGCGCGAGGTGCACGAGCCCGTCTGGCACGCCGTGCTCGGCCATGAGCGGAGCGATGGCCGCGGGGAGCGCGGCCGCGTCGTTGACGTCGAGCTCGATTGGGACGGTGCGCTGCAGGCCGGCGGAAGCCACGAGCGCGGCGGCCTTGCCGGGCAGGTCGAAGCACAGGACCTTGGCGCAGCACTGGTCCAGAGCTGTGGTGATCGCGGTGCCGAGGTAGCCCGCGCCGCCGGTGACCCAGATGATTTTGCCGGTGGGAAGATTCATGTGCCAAAGCGGATGACTTGGCGGGCGACCTCGCCGCGATCGAGGGCGTCGAAGCTTTCGTTGATCTGGTCGATTTTGATTTCGCGGCTCTTGAGTTTTTCGACCGGCAGCATGCCGGCGCGATACAGGTTCATGAAGCGCGGCACGTCGCGGGGTGGCACGCAGGAGCCCATGTAGCTGCCGAGCAGCTGGCGCTCCTCGGCGGTGACGGAGACGGCCGGGATCGAGAGCTTTTGATCCGGGTGGGGCAGGCCGATGGCCACGGTTTTACCCCCGCGGCGGGTGGCGGCGTAGCTCTGGGCGAGCACGCTGGCGTGGCCCGCGGCTTCGAAGGTGGTTTCGGCCCCGCCGTGCGTGAGGTCCTGGATCGCGGTCACCGGATCGGCGTCGCGCGGCTGGAGGGTGTGCGAGGCGCCGCAGCATTTCGCGAGTTCGAGTTTCGAGGCAACGGGATCGACCGCGATGATCGGCCAGGCGCCGGCGGCGCGCGCGCCCATCACGGCGCTCAGGCCCACGCCCCCGAGTCCGAACACGGCCACGGGCGTGCCCGGGGCGACCTTGGCGGTATTCACCACGGCGCCCACGCCGGTCATGACCGCGCAGCCGAAGAGCACCGCGATCTCGAGCGGGATATCGTCATCCACGCGCACGAGCGATTCGCGGGCTGCGACGGTGTATTCGGAAAAGCCCGAGACGCCGAGGTGGTGATTAAGCCGCGTGCCGTCCGGGCGCCGGAAGCGGCGGGCGCCGCGCAGCAAGGTGCCGGCGACGTTGGCGGCGCGCCCGTGTTCGCAAAGGTTGCCGCGGCCGGAAACGCACATCGTGCAGCGCCCGCAGACCGGCACGTAGGAGAACACCACATGGTCGCCGGGCCGCAGGTCGTCCACATCCGCGCCGATTTCGCGCACGATGCCGGCGGCCTCGTGGCCGAGCACGATTGGCACCGGCCAGGCCCGTGAGCCGTTGATGACCGAAAGGTCCGAATGGCAGAGCCCGGCGGCGGCGATCTCGACCAAGACCTCGCGAGGGCCGGGGCCGTCCAGTTCGAGTTCCTCGATGGCAAGCGGTTGCGACTTCGCGTAAGGCGCCGGCCGGCCCATTTCTGCCAAAACAGCGGCTTTGGTCTTCATGGGCAGTCCGTGACGGCGGGTGATTACTTTGCGGTGTAGCCGCCGTCCACCGGGATGTTCACACCGGTGATGTAGGTGGACGCGTCGCTGAGGAGGAAGACGACCGCGCCGTTGATCTCGTCGGGGTTGGCCATGCGGCCGAGCATGGTCATCTTGCCGTAGCGCTCGAGGAAGGTGCCGGCCTGCGGGCTCTGCGGATTGAAGATACCGCCGGGCGACACGGTGTTGCAGCGCACCTTCTTCAGGCCGAAGTAGGAGGCGTAGAACCGCGACATGTTGATCATGCCGGCCTTGTGGAAAAAGTAGTCGGGCATGGCCGACATGGCGGTGCCGGTGTAGTTGTGAGGGTTGGGCCCGACCATGCCCATCATCGAGGAAATGCTGACGATGCTGCCGCCATTGGCCTGCTGGCTCATCGTGTCGGCGAAGGCGTTCAGCGTGAGGTAATACCCGGTGGCGTTGGTCTCCATCGAGTCGCGCCACTCCTCGGCGTGCGGCTTCTCGCCCGTCATCGGGCGGCTCACGGTATTGTAGACGAGGCCGTCGACGC
>JBMSWZ010000091.1:0-6246 GCA_049425105.1 Cephaloticoccus sp. | reverse complement strand
CCCCCCGCCACCCAACGCCATGAATCCTGAACAAATCTCCCGCTGGAACGAAGAGCTGCGCGAAAAGACCCCGCTCGAGATCGTGCAGTGGGCCGTGGCGCAGGCGCCCGGCGCGGCCATCGTCTCCACCAACTTCCGCCCTTACGAAGCCGTCGTGCTGCACCTCGCCACCCAGGCGCTGCCCGACATCCCCGTGCTCTGGGTCGACCACGGTTACAACCGCCCGGCCACCTACAAGCACGCGGAGCAGCTGCGCGCGCAGCTCGGCTTGAACCTCAAGCCCTACCTCCCGCGCCTCACCGTCGCGCATCGCGACGCCGTCTACGGCCCCGTGCCCGACACGTCCGACGAGGCGGGCCTCAAGGAATTCAGCACGCAGATGAAGCTCGAGCCCTTCCAGCGCGGCATGCGCGAGCTCGCGCCCAAGATCTGGATCACCGCGCTCCGCAAGGTGCAGAACCCGAACCGCGCCGGCCTCGACATCGTTTCCACCGACGCGAACTTCGGCGCGCTGAAGGTCAGCCCGGTGTTTTATTGGAGCGACGCCGACATGGAGTCCTACCTCGAGCAGCACCAGCTGCCCAACGAGTGGGATTACTTTGATCCCGCCAAGGCCGACGAAAAGCGCGAGTGCGGCCTGCACGCCGCCTGGGGCAAGCAGGCCGTCGACACCGTCGCCGGCGGCACCGGCATTTGACCATGGACCGTGCTGTAACCCACCGGTGTAGGGCGGGGACTCCGATCCCCGCCACTTCGATCGCCTGACCATCTCAAGGCGGGGGTTGGAAACCCCGCCCTACAAGAACCATCCGTTCGCCACTTTCTCTTTCGTGTCCAACTACCATCTCGATCACCTGCAGTATCTCGAAGCCGAGGCCATTCACATCATGCGTGAAGTGGCCGGCGAATTTGAGCGGCCCGCCATCCTTTTCTCCGGCGGCAAGGACTCCATCTGTCTCCTGCGCCTCGCCGAAAAGGCCTTCCGGCCCTCCGACCTGCCGATGCCGCTGCTCAACGTCGACACCGGCCACCACTTCCCCGAGCTCAACGACTTTCGCGACCGCCGCGCCAAGGAAGTCGGCGCGAAGCTGATCGTGCGCAAGGTCGAGGACGCCCTCGCCTCCGGCATCGCCACCGCCGCACCGGGCGAGATTTCCCGCAACCGCCTGCAGATCCCCACGCTGCTCGCGGCGATCGAGGAGTTCCGTTTCGACTGCCTCATCGGCGGTGCGCGCCGCGACGAGGAAAAGGCCCGCGCCAAGGAACGCTTCTTCAGCTACCGCGACAGCTTCGGCCAGTGGGATCCGAAGAACCAGCGCCCGGAGATCTGGAACCTCTACAACACCCGCGTGAACCCCGGCGAACACATGCGCGCCTTCCCCATCTCCAATTGGACCGAGATGGACGTGTGGGAATACATCAAGCGCGAGCGCCTGGAAGTGCCGACGATCTATTTCACGCATCCGCGTTCCTGCGTACGCCGCGGCGGCCAGTGGCTGCCCGTCACCGACCTGCTCCCGCCCAAACCCACCGAGGAAGTGCGCGAGCTCAACGTCCGCGTCCGCACCATCGGCGACATCATCAGCACCGGCATGATCGAGTCACCCGCCGACGAGGTGGATGACATCCTCGCCGAGATCGCCGCCGCGCGCGTCACCGAGCGCGGTTCCCGCGCCGACGACCGCGCGTCCGAGGCCGCCATGGAAGACCGCAAAAAGCAGGGGTATTTCTAACATGTCCGTTTCCGTCGCCACTGAATCCGCCGCCACCGACCACTCGGTTCCGCCCGTCGATCTGCTCCGCTTCAACACCTGCGGCAGCGTCGACGACGGCAAGTCCACGCTCATCGGCCGCCTCCTCTACGATTCCAAGTCGATCATGGAGGACCAGCTCGAGGCGCTGGAGCGTTCCGCCGACCTCACCGGCGGCGGCCAGATCAACCTCGCCAACCTGACCGACGGCCTCCGCGCCGAGCGCGAGCAGGGCATCACCATCGACGTGGCCTACCGCTACTTCGCCACGCCGCGCCGCAAGTTCATCATCGCCGACACCCCGGGGCACGTCCAATACACGCGCAACATGGTGACGGGCGCCTCCACGGCGAACTTGTCCATCGTGCTCGTCGACGCCCGCGCCGGCGTGATCGAGCAGAGCCGCCGCCACACCTGCATCGCCTCGCTGCTGCGCATTCCCCACCTCGTCGTGGCCGTCAACAAGATGGACCTCGTCGGCTGGTCCGAGGCGCGCTTCAACGAGATCCGCGCCGAGTTCGAGACTTTCCTCCCGCGCCTCGGCATCAAGGACGTCAAATTCATCCCGATCAGCGCGCTCAACGGCGACAACGTCGTGACGCTTTCGGACAAGACACCGTGGTATTCCGGCCCGTCGCTGCTCGGGCACTTGGAGACCGTGCACATCGCCAGCGACTGGAATCTCCAGGGCCTGCGCTTTCCTGTGCAGTGGGTCAACCGGCCCAACCGGCCCGACGATCCGTCCCTCCACGACTTCCGCGGCGTCAGCGGCCAGATCGCCGGTGGTATCGTTCGCCCCGGCCAGCAAGTCATGGTCCTGCCCGGCGGCATCACCACGCGCGTGCAGCAGATCCACACTCTCGACGGCCCGGTTATGGAGGCCTTTTGCCCGCAGTCCGTCACCCTACTGCTCGAGCACGATGTCGACGTCTCCCGCGGCCAGATGATCATCGGCCTCGAGGACCTGCCCGGCGCCGGCACTGACCTCGCCGCCAAGCTCTGCTGGATGCACCCGCGCGCGCTCACCCCGGGTCGCAAGTTTCTCCTCAAGCACACGTCGCTCACGACCCAGGCCGTCGTCACCGAGATCACTCACCGCATCGACATCGCCACGCTCGAGCCCGGCCCGGCCCCCGCCGGCCTGGAGCTCAACGACCTCGGCGAGATCCGCCTGCGCACGGCCAAGCCGCTCGTCTACGACGGCTACCACACGAACCGGCTCACCGGCTCCTTTATCCTGATCGAGCCCGGCACCCAAGCCACCGTCGCCGCCGGCATGCTCCTCCCGCCCAAGTCCGTCGTGAAGCCCGACGACGCCGACTTCGTGATCTAACCCTGTTCATCAGGTAGGGGCCCGCTCGCCGAGCGGGCCGGGTATGGAGAATCGCGCGCAAGCAACCACCCCCGCACTCTTCTCCGCATCCCGTAGGTGACACCTCACCGCGCCCAGCCTTGACTGTCCGGTGCGATGCCCTCAGCGAAATTGTGCGCCCACCGCGGGCTCAGTTTGAGCCACCCGGAAAACACGCTGCCCGCATTCGCCGCCGCCATTGCCGCCGGAGCGGACGAGATCGAATTCGACCTCCGCGCCACGCGCGACGGCGTCTTCGCCGTCTGCCACGACGCCAAGGTAGACCGCACGACCAACGGCCACGGCACCATCGCCGACCTCGACTGGTCTGAGCTGCACTCGCTCGACGCCGGCGCTCCCTTTGAAGAAAAGTGGCGCGGCACCCGCCTGCCCCGCTTCGAGGATGTTCTCGAACTCGTCGCCGGAAGCGTGACGCTAAACATCCACCTCAAGCATCAACCGGGTGAAACCCTTCACGTTCGCGCAATCTGCGACCTGCTCCGCGACCGTGGCCTAACTGAAACCGCCTACCTCGCGCTCGAGACCGAGAGCGCCCTCGCCACCGCCCGCGATTACGCCCCCGCAATCTCCCGCGCCTGCCTCGTCAACCAGGCCGACGAAGCCGCCTGCCTCGCGACCGCGCTCCGTCACGACTGCCGCCGCATCCAATTTTTCCGCACCGTCAGCGACGCCGCAATCCGCTCCGCCCATAACGCCGGCTTGATCTGCAACCTCTTTTGGTCCGATGACCCGGCCGAGGCCCGTGCCTACACCGAGCGCGGCATCGACGTCATCCTCACCAACTGCGCCGACCTCCTCCGTTAGTCGCCACGGTTACTCAACCGCCCCCTGGAGCCGCGGCGCCCTCGCCGCGGTTTCTCCGGAATCCCTTCCTGGTTTCCTGGCTTCGGAATAGAAATTCAGAAGCCATGAATGCGGAACCCGTCGCGACCAACCCGCCTTCGCCCACACCCGCCAGCACCCCATATCCCACTTGGAACCGCGGCGCCCTCGCCGTGGTCAGGCCCCCGTGACAAATTTGTCACTCCGGTCCTCGCGGCTCGACCTGCCCGCCCGACGTGGCATCAAGGAAATGCTGTGACGATCGCCAACCCCTACCTCAACGCGCCGGCCGGCTCCTGGCTGCGCGGCAACCTCCACACCCACACGACCGCGAGCGACGGCCGCCAGCCGATCCAGAAGGTCATCGCCGACTATGCTGCGCGCGGCTACGACTTCCTCGCCATCAGCGACCACGACATCCTAACCGATACCGCGGACTACGAGAAGCTCGACGCCCACGGCTTGATTCTGCTGCCCGGCAACGAAATCACGCGCCACGGCCCGCACTTGTTGCACGTGGGCGCGGACAAGCTCGTCGCGCCGCACGCCGACCGCCAGCAGGTGATCAACGAGGTCAACGCCGGCAAGGGTTTCATCGTCGCGAACCACCCGAACTGGGAACACGACTTCAACCACTGCCCCTTCGAGCAGCTCGACGCGTGGCAAGGGTATGTCGGCCTCGAGATTTTCAACGGCACCATCGGGCGGCTCGATGGCTCACCCGACGCGTGCGACAAGTGGGACCGCCTGCTCGCACGCGGCCGGCGCGTCTGGGGCTTTGCCAATGACGACTGCCACCTGCCGGTCGAGGACATGGCCCTCGCGTGGAACATGGTCGGCACCACCGACCGCACGCCGGCCGGAATCGTCGAAGCCCTGCGCCGCGGATGTTTCTACGCCTCGACCGGCGTGACGATCGTAGGCATGACCGTGGAAGGAAATCGCATTCGCGTAGAATGTCCCGACGCCGACCGGATCGTGGCCTACCAACAGGTCGGCCGCGAAATCGCCGCGACCGATGCCACCACACTCGAGGTGGAGGTTCCGGCCAACGCCCGCTACGTGCGCTTCACCTGCCTCGGCCGCGGCGGCCGCGCGGCGTGGACCCAACCTTTTTTCATCTCCACGGAATGAGCGCACGGGCCAAAGTCTACGTTCTCGGCGACAGCATCTCGATCCACTACGGACCCTTTCTGCGCGAGCACCTGCGCGGCGTGATGGACTACGCGCGCAAGGAGGGCGAGGACGAGGCCCTGCTCAACCTCGACAACCCCACCGGCGCCACCGGCGGCGACTCCGCCCGCGTGCTGGCATTTCTCCAGGCCAAGGCCCGCAGCGGCGGCATCGACGCCGACGTCCTTCTCGTGAACTGCGGCCTGCACGACATCCGGACGGATCCACAAACCCGAACCAAGCAGGTCACGCCCGAACATTACGCCGAAAACCTGCGCGCCATCATCACCACGGCCGCCGCCATGCGCCCGCGCCTCGTCTGGGTGCGCAGCACGCCCTGCGACGAGGCCGTGCACAATTCCCGCCCGGTCGGCTTCCTCCGCTACCGCGCCGACCTCGACGCCTACAACACCATCGCCGACGAAGTCATGCGCGCCGCCGGCGTGCCGATCCTCGACCTGCACACCTTCACCTCAAACCTCGAGGACGACCTCTTCTGCGACCACGTGCACTTCCACGAACCCATCCGCGAAAAACAGGCCGCCTTCATCGCGGGCTGGCTGGCGGGGTTTCAGTCCAAGTGAAACATTTCGCGCAGCGGCGCGGCGACGGGGCTGTGGTCCGGGTTTGAGGGCATGACGTCGCCCATGTGCACCCACCAGCGCTGGCACTCGGGGGTCTGCGCAATGGCGTTCCACCGCGCTTCGTCCTCCACCTCGGCGTAGGCGAACAGCTGCCGCGTCTCGGGCAGCAGGAAGATGCTGTAATTGTGCACGCCGTGCGATTTCAGCACGCGCTCCAAGTCGGGCCAGATTGGCGAATGCCGCTTCTGATACTCGGCTTCGGCGCCGGCGTTGACGGACATGACAAAGGCTACGCGTTTCATGGGCAACAGGGGTTCGAAATTTGACTAGCAGGCAAGCAGTCCATTCCGTCGCACGCAATTCCCGCCGCGCTCGACCAGTCCGCTTCCTGGTTTCCTGGCTTCAGAATTCATCTCCGTCACACCACCCGGATCGTTTCCAAGCCCAGCAACGCGCCCACCTTCTCCAACCGGTCGGCCACGTGCCCCACGCCCCCCGCCCAATGGTGCGCCGGCCCCAGCCGGTTCCAGCGCTCGACGAATTC
>JBMSWZ010000090.1:0-6300 GCA_049425105.1 Cephaloticoccus sp. | reverse complement strand
CCCTCCGCCGGTTTGTCGGCGTCACCCCGGCCCGTCTCCCTCATGTCTTTTAAAGCTCTCAATCTTTCGGAGCCCGTGCTGCGCGGCATTCAGGCCGCCGGCTACTCCGATCCCACGCCCATCCAACTGCGGGCCATCCCGCTCGTGCTGGGTGGCGGCGACGTCATCGGTTCCGCCCAGACCGGCACCGGCAAGACCGCCGCCTTTGCGCTCCCCATCCTTCATCGGCTCGGCCGGCACGGAAAGGCGCGCGTGCTTGTCCTCGAGCCCACGCGCGAACTCGCCGCGCAGGTCGAGACGGCGTTCCACGATTTCGCGCGTTTCACGGATCTGCGCACCGTCGCCATCTTCGGCGGCGTCGGTTACGGCCGCCAACGCGAAGAACTGCGCCGCGGCGTCGACGTCATTGTCGCCACGCCGGGTCGCCTGATGGACTACCTCAAGGACGGCTCCCTCAGCCTCAAGGACCTCGAGGTCCTCGTGCTCGATGAAGTCGACCACATGCTCGACATGGGCTTCCTGCCCGTGGTCCGCGACATCATCGGCCGCTGCCCGCGCGAGCGGCAGACGCTGCTCTTCTCCGCCACCGTGCCGCCAGAGATCCTCGCCATCGCATCCTTCGCGCTGCGCAATCCAAGCCGCATCGAGATTGGCGTGAGCCGCACCGTCAACGAGTCGGTCACGCACGCCATCTACCCGGTGGGCTACCCGCAGAAATTCGACCTGCTGCTGGCGCTGCTTGAGCGCACCGATTTCGACAGCGTGCTGGTGTTCTCCCGCACCAAGCACGGCGCCGACAAGATCGCCCGCAAGCTCAAGGCCGCCAACCACTCCGTCGCGGTCCTGCACGCGAACCGCTCCCAGAACCAGCGGCTGGAGGCTCTCGCGGGCTTCAAGTCCGGCAAATACGAGGTGATGGTCGCCACCGACATCGCCGCGCGCGGCATCGACGTTGCCGGCGTCTCGCACGTCATCAACTACGACGTGCCCGAGAAGCCGGAGGACTACGTGCATCGCATCGGCCGCACCGGCCGGGCGCAGGCCGTGGGCGACGCGTTCACCATCGTCACGCCGGAGAACGAGCAGGACATCCGCGACATCCAGCGCTTCATCGGCGCGAAGATTCCGGAGCTGAAGCTCGAAGGCTTTCCCTACGGTCCATACGTGGCCCGCCCGGACACCCCGGCGCAAGGCCGCGGGCCGGGCCGTCGCCAAGGTGGCGGCGGCAATCATCATTCACGGGGCGGTCGCGGCCGGCGCTGACCGGCACGCGGCGGTTGCGCCCGACGGCCAAACCGTCATGACCTTGGGCGTGACCCCCTCCGAGCCGACCTCCGCCGACGTCGAAGAGCACCTGCGCGCCCTGCGCGTGTGCCGGCGTTGCCCGCAGATGCACCCGCCCGTCGTGGTGGGTCGCGCCGTGGCGAGCCGCGTGCTCTTGGTTGGCCAGGCCCCGGGCGACAAGGAACCCAAGCTCGGCCGGCCCTTCGCGTGGACTGCCGGCAAGACGCTCTTCAAGTGGTTTCACGCCGGATTGGGCTGGAGCGAGGACGAGGTGCGCGACCGGATCTATTTCGCCGCGGTTTGCCGCTGCTTTCCCGGCAAGAAGCCGACGGGCGGAGACCGGGTGCCGGCGCCTGATGAGATCGCGAACTGTGCCCATTGGTTGGAAGCCGAGGTCGCGTTGCTGCGTCCCGCCTTGATCCTGCCCGTGGGCAAGCTCGCCATCACGCAATTCCTCCCGCCGGCCCCGCTGAACGACACGATCGGGCGTCGCTTCAAGGTGACCTACCATGGCCACGAGGCTGACTGCATTCCCCTGCCGCACCCTTCGGGCGCGTCCCCCTGGCACCGCATGGAGCCGGGCAAGACGCTCCTCCAGCAGGCGCTCGGATTGTTGGCCGCGCACCCGACGGTAAAATTTGCCGTGAATTCGTGACGGTCTTCGCTATGCCTTTTCCCATGTTCCGCCGCCTTGTCCCCGCTCTTTCCCTGCTCCTCGTGCCCGGCGTGCTTCACGCCCAGCGCGAGAAACTGCCGCCCGATGACCTCGCGTGGGTCGAAAAGAATTTTCCCGATGCGAAAAAGTCCAACACCGGCATCCGCTATATCGCCATTGAGGAGGGGCAGGGCGAGACTGCGAAGCGCGGCGACATGGTGTCGGTGCTCTACATCGGCCGTTTCATCAACGGCGACTCCTTTGACCAGCGCATCGACCCGAAGAACCCGTTCTCCTTCCGCCTTGGGCGCGGCAAGGTCATCCAAGGCTGGGACCAAATTCTCCAGTTGATGCGGCCGGGTGACAAGTGGCTCGTGATCATCCCGCCGGAGCTTGGCTACGGCACGCGGGGATCAGCGCCGCGCATCCCGCCGGACACGACCTTGATCTTCACGGTTCACCTGCTGTCGATCGACGACGAGTGACCTGTCGGTGGCGAAGCGCATCCGCCGTGTAGATCGCCAGGCCGATCCAGATGAACCCGTAGGATTGCGCGCGGGCCGCACTGAACGGCTCGCCGAAATACCAGATCCCGAGCGCGAATTGCACCGTGGGCGCGGCGTATTGCAGGAGCCCCAGCGTGGTCAGCCGCAGGCGACGCGCGCCGTAGGCAAACAAGAGGAGCGGCGTGGCCGTGACGATGCCGGTGGTCATGACCAGCAGCTGCGTTGACGCGGGGGCAAAGCCGAGCGCGGCCGTGCCCTGGTATGTGCGCCACAACAGAAACGCACCCGCGAGCGGCGCGAGCAGCAGTGTTTCCACCGTGAGGCCCGGCAGCGAGCCGAGCGGGGAGCGTTTGCGCAGCAAGCCGTAAGTGCCGAAGGTGCCCGCGAGGGCCAGTGCAATCCACGGCAGCCGGCCGAGTTGCCAGAGCTGCCAGGCGACGCCCGCCGCCGCGAAGCCGATCGCGGTCCACTGCGCCGGCCGCAGCTTCTCCCGCAGCACGCCCCAACCGAGCGCGATGTTGACCAGCGGCACGAGGAAATAGCCGAGGCTCGTCTCGATGACATGCCCGTGGTTCACGGCCCACACGAAGGTCAGCCAGTTCAATGTGAGCAGCCCGCCGCTGAGGGCATGGTTGCCCACCACGCGACCGGAATTGAACGCCGTGTAAATGCTCTCCAGCCCGTCGCGCCACCACAGCACCGGAATGGTGATGACCATGGTCCAGAACAGGCGGTGGGCGATGAGCTCGCGGGCGTCGACCGACGCGAGCTCGCGCCAATAGACCGGAAAAATGCCCCACGCCAAGTAGCAGGCCAAGGCCGCCAGCCCGCCGCGCACCGACGCCTGGCCTGCGTTGGCGCTCATTCGTGGGCCGCGCCGGTGAATTCGTATTTGTCGCGAAATTCGACCAGCGCCCGCCGGCGCGCCTCATCCTGGGCGACGCCTTGACCGGAGAGCTCGGCCGTGCGGCGCTCCACCCAGCGCTGCTTGAATGACTCCTCAACCTGCGTGGTGATTGTCTGGGTGTCCGCAGGTTTCTTCTTGAAGGCGGCGCAGCCGGCAAAAGCGGGCAGGAGGACGAGCAGGAAGGCGAGGGAACAACGCGAAGGGACGGACATATCGACGGAGGAATACAGGCGGCCTTCGGTTGACCGCGAGCGAATCTTTTTGTTTTCGTGGCTCCCGGCTTCGTGTAAGCAATTTACGTTATGAGTGAAGAGCCCAATCCGCCGCCTCTGCGTCTCAAGCCGCGCTTGCGTCCGGATGCGTCGGATGAAGCCGCCAAACCGGCCGAATCCGCAGCTCCCCCTCCCGCCGAACCCAAGGCGGAAGCCCCGGCCGAGCCCAAGGCCGACGAGTCCGCCGAAACGCCCCGCCTGCGGCTTAAACCGCGGCTTACGCCTGAACCGGCGGAGGAGAAGAAAGTCAAGGCCGAGCCAGCCGTTCCCGCCAAGCAAAAGCCCGCGGCGGCTCCGGCTGAAGAGGCCAAAACGGCGGAAGCTCCGCGCCTGCGCCTCAAACCCAAGTTGAGCGCCGATCCCGAACCTGCGCCCGAGGCCAAGGAAGAGGCCAAACCCGCCCCGACGCCCGCTCCCGAACCGTCCGCCGCCGCGGCCCCGCCGCCGCCGGTGCCGCCCCCGGTTGCCCCCCCGCCGGCGACTCCGCCCCCCGCGGCCGAACCACCGGCGGCCGATGCCGCCCCGAAATTCAAGCTCAAGCCCAAGTCTGCGACGTCCGAAACGCCGCCTGCCGCCGCTTCCCCCGCGGCCCCTGCCGCTCCGCCGGCCAAGGAAGTGGCCGTGCCCCCGCCGACTCCCCCGCCCGTGGCTCCGCCGGCTGAGGACGAGGCCGCGGAAGAAGCCTCCGCCGCGCCGCCGACCGTGCCCCCGCCGGTCGTGAAGAAGCGCCGTCCGCCGCGCAAGCCAACCGCATTGCTGCTCATCGGGTTGCTCGTCGTGGTGCTCGGTGCCGGCGGTTTTGCCGTGTGGACCTTTTTCCTCAGCGGCCCGGAACCCGAGCCGGTGATCGCCCGTCCCGCGCCCGCCCCGAAACCCAAGGCCCCGCCGCCGCCAGCCAACGTGGTCCAGGGCGCCGAGCCGCAGTCCACCGCCGGACAGGTGATCGCGAGCGCCCGCGACGCCGCGGTGGCGCACAAGGATCAGATCAAGACGCTTTCCAACGAGGTGATGGCTGATGATCCGCCGCCCGCCCCCCCCGCCGCCGGCGGAGGAGCCTACCGGTGCGGTCAACGTAGCAGCCCTGTCGCAGTCGCAGATTTCCAAGGGCATCACCGCGACCACGACGACCATGTTGGCGACGGTGGAGGCGAGCCCGGCCTTCCAGTCGTTCGTCGCCGAGATGCGCATCAACGGCGTGTTCCAAGGCTCGCCCGCGCGCGCCTTGATCAACGGCCGCACCTACAGCGAGGGCGAGGTCGTCGACCCCAACCTCGGCATCGTCTTTGCCGGCGTCGAGCCGGACGACAAGCAGATCGTCTTCCGCGACCCGACCGGCGCGATCGTGAAGCGCAAATACTGACGCGGGCGATCGCGGTCAGCCCGCGACCGTCCAGCGGCTGCGCCCGGTGGCGCGCGCGGGCTTCAGCCCGGGCAATCTGACGTCGGCGGTCACGCCGCGCGGCAACGTGAGTTCGACCTCGACTTGAGCGCCGACGCGCCGCCAGCCGCTGCGGATCTCGCCCGACGGGGTGGGAATGACCGCGCCGCCGTGTTCGCCTTCGAACACCGGGGCGAAGTTCACGCGCTTCCACGCCGTTGCAGCCTGGCGCACGCCGCCGATGATCTGCATGAGGTGGAACAGCGGATGCGCCGACCACGCGTGGGAGCGGCTGCTGATGAAGCCTTCGTGCTCGGCCCCGAAGGTTTCGAAAGTGGAGCCGTAGGCGATCATCGGTGCCCAGCGCGGCCGGATATGGGCGAGCACCGCGGCCCCGTGCCCGCGTGCCGCCAGCAGCGAGTAAACATAGGTGATCCAATACGCACTGGGCTTGGCCCGGTGACTGGACTCGTCGCTGAGGTAGTCGACGAGGAAACGCTCCATGACTGGCTCGCACTTCGGCGCCAGCCCGGCGAGGATCGCGAGCACCTGCGCGTGCGGCGAGGTGGACTTCACGATCCGGCCCTGCCAGTCGATGCCGTCACGCATGAGGCCGCGTCGGTCCACGAGCTTGGCCAGTGCGCGGCGCAGTTTCGCGGCCCAGCGCGTGCAGCGCGCCGCCGCCTTGAGGTCACGGGCTAGGCGGTGCAGCGCGGCGGTCTTCTCCAGCGCGATCAGCAGCCAGAGGTTGTAGACGCTCGGCGCGCCTTCCTTGAAGAGATCGGTCCAGTCGAGGAACAGCCAGTAGCGGTCGTCATATTCCACGAGGCCGTGCTTGCCGGTGTGCCGTTCGAAATAGTCGAGGGCGCCGTCGAGGGTGCGACGCTGGCTGCGGAACGGCCCGAGGTCGCCGGTCTGCCAGTAATAGTCCCACATCGTCAGCATCCAGATGAGCGTGAAGTCCGGCAGGATGCAGTTGTGCGCCATCGTCGGCGCGTGGCCGTAGGTCACGCCGTCCGGCGTGGTTTGCGCGCCGATCTGCCGGATGCCGCGCTCGAACAGCCGCGCATCGCCGCTGAGGTGGAAGGTGTTCCAAGCCTGCACGCGGGCATCACCCCACCATTGCGCCTGCTCGCGCCACGGCGTGTCGACATAGGCGTCGAGCATGCAGTTTTGCTGGGACCATGCGCAGGTTTCCCAGATCTGCTCCAGCAATGGCTCGGAACTGGTGAACGAGCCCTTGCGCTCCACCGGATAGCCGGTGCGGTGCAGACAAAGCGAAAGGTGCAGGTCGGATC
>JBMSWZ010000089.1:0-6324 GCA_049425105.1 Cephaloticoccus sp. | reverse complement strand
GAGGACCGCGACTACTACCTCGAGCGCATGTACCCCACGTTTGGCAACCTCGCGCCTCGTGACGTCGCCTCCCGCGCCGCCATGCGCATGTGTGACGAGGGTCGCGGCGTCGGCGAGTCCGGTCTCGGCGTTTATCTCGATTTTGCCGACGCCATCCAGCGCTACGGTAAACAGGCCGCCGCCCGCGCCAATATCGCCCAACCCTCCGCCGCGCAGATCCTGGAATTGGGCGAGGCCGCGGTGAAGGAGCGTTACGGCAATCTCTTCGACATCTACCACGAGATTACGAACGAGAGTGCCTACAAGCAGCCGATGCGCATCTACCCGGCGGTGCACTACACCATGGGCGGTCTCTGGGTGGACTATAACCTGATGTCCAACGTCCCGGGCCTGTTTGTGCTCGGCGAAGCCAATTTCTCCGACCACGGCGCCAATCGACTCGGCGCCTCCGCGCTGATGCAGGGTCTGTCCGACGGCTATTTTGTCCTGCCCAACACGATCAACGGTTACCTCGCCGGCCAGAAGCCGAACAACAAGCCGTCGACCTCCGCGCCGGAATTTGCCGAGGCCGAGAGCCGTGCGTCCTCCGTGATCCAACGCCTGATGAACGTGAAGGGCAAAGAGCCCGTCAGTCATTTTCACAAGCGCCTCGGCCTCATCATGTGGAAGCGCTGCGGCATGGCGCGCACCAAGGAAGGGCTTCTTGCCGGCATCGAGGAAATCAAGGCCCTGCGCGAGGAGTTCTGGGCCAACGTCAACGTCCCCGGCTCCGCCGACACTCTCAACCAGGCCCTGGAGCGCGCGAACCGCGTGGCCGATTTCATTGAGCTCGGCGAGCTCATGTGCCGCGATGCGCTCACCCGCGAGGAAAGCTGCGGCGGACACTTCCGCGAGGAGTTCCAATACCCCGACGGCGAATGTCTGCGCGACGATGAGAAATTTTCGCATGTCGCCGCCTGGGAATACCAAGGCGAGGACAAGGACCCGCTCCGCAACGTCGAGCCGCTCAATTACGAGTTCGTGAAGATGAGCGTGCGCTCCTACAAGTGATCCGCCGCCCGGCCCAACCTGCATCCCCTCCCACCGATGGTCGCTGACAATCCTGCCTCCAAGAACATCTCGGTCACCCTGCGCATCTGGCGCCAGGCCGCGCCGGACCAGCCGGGCCGGTTCGTCGAGTATCAGGCGCGGAACTGCAACCCGAACATGTCGTTCCTCGAAATGCTTGATGTCGTGAACGACGACCTCGAGCGCCGCGGCGAGGACCCGATCGCCTTTGCCCACGATTGCCGCGAGGGCATCTGCGGCACGTGTTCGCTCGTCATCGACGGCAAGCCGCACGGACCGCACACGGGCGTCGCCTCCTGCCAGACCTACCTGCGCAGCTTCGAGGACGGCGCGGTGATCACCGTCGAACCTTTCCGCGCGCGGCCATTCCCGGTCATCAAGGACCTCGTCACCGACCGTTCCGCCTTTGACAAGATCCAGCAGGCCGGCGGCTTCATCAGCATCCGCACGGGTGCCGCGCAAGATGCCAACGCCCTGCCGATCTCGAAGGAAAACGCCGACCTCGCGATGGACGCCGCCGCGTGCATTGGCTGCGGCGCCTGCGTGGCGGCCTGCAAGAATGCCTCGGCCATGCTGTTTGTGTCGGCCAAGGTCTCGCAGTATGCCCTCCTCCCGCAGGGTCAGCCGGAGCGCGACACGCGCGTGCTGAACATGGTGGCGAAGATGGACGAGCTCGGCTTTGGCAACTGCACGAACCAGTTCGAGTGCTCCGCCGCTTGCCCCAAGCTCATTTCGCACGACTTCATCGCGAAGATGAACCGCGAGTATCTTGGCGCGAGTTTCCGCGCGGCCTTCAAGGCCAAGCCGGCGGCCAGTTCCGGCGGCGCCTGACGCGGCGGTTCAGCGGGGGGGCGAGGCGAAGGGAAAGTTTTTGCGACTTTCCGCGGCCCGCGGGGTTTTCATGGCAACACTCGTTTCAACCATGAAAACCAACCTCTACATCGGATTCATCCTTATCTGCGGCCTGGCCGCCCTCGCCCTTGGTGGCGGTGTGGCCGCGGCCCTCTCCGTGGTGTGCGTCGCCGGGATCCTCGGCACCGCCTGCAACGACTACGGCGTTGCCCGCGTTTAAACCCTTCGGCCCGGCGGCTTGATCTCCGCCGGACTGCACTGGAAGCGGTCCCTGCTCACGCGGGGGCCGCTTTTCGGTTTAGGGCAGCAAGGACGACAGGTCGACCGTGCCGCTCGCCTCGGCCGGGATGCGCTCGGTCTCGTCGCCCTTCTGGTAGGTGAGCACGCTGACGAGCTTGTAGCTCACCTTGCGATCTTGGCCCACGCGCGCGAGTTGGTTCACGAGTTGCACGTTTTCCAGGAAAACGACGACATCCTGCGTGCCGGTGCTCGCCGGGGGCAGGCCGATCGGCTGGCTGCTGACGGCTTTGCCGACATAGGAGCCGTTGAGGTAGAGCTTGTGGCTGGTGTCCGAAAACGCGACCGGCACGACGTTCTCGTTGAAATAGCGGACGGTCATCACCGCGCGCGATTCCAGGAGGGTGCTGCCGGCGGGGCGGAGGTCCACCACCGCCACGGAAATTTCGCCGACGCTATAGCGGGTCTGGCAGCCGGAAGCGAGCAGCCCGCACAGGAGGGCCAGCACCGATAGGAAACGGATTGAGGTCATGACGGGATGACAACGGCCGGCCGTCCCGACCGCAAGACCGCGTGCGGCGGGGGAGCTCAGAAAACCGAGAGCGCCTGGGCGCTCTCAATCGCGATCCACGCGAAGGCGGCGGCGGCCAAGGCCACCAAGCCGTGGCGCAACCAGCGGCGGCCGCGCATCACCGTGTCGTGAAAATGGGTATCGAGCGTCTTGCGGTTGCTTGAGGCCATGAAGCTCACGAAGCGCGGGTCCCGCAGGGAGCGGCGGCGATCCTGCGCCAAGCCCATGCGGATGGCGGGACGGTGCAGAAAATTGATTAGCGCGCGCAACACGCCGCCATTGGCAAAATTCGGCCCGGCCATTTCAAGGTCAAACTCGCCAAGCGCATGGTTTTGACATCATTTTTCCGGCGGCGTCATGCATCACTTCCACTACGCGAACCAGAATCTGCACTGCGAGTCGGTCGACTTGGCGGCGGTGGCGCGACTCTACGGGACGCCGACCTACGTCTATAGCACGACGTCCATCGCCGACAACTACCGCCGGCTGGCAGCCTGTCTCCCCGGGCTCGACGTGGGCATCTGCTACGCCGTGAAGGCCAATTCCAACCTCGCCGTGCTGCGCCACCTGCACCAGCTCGGCGCGGGATTTGACTTGGTCAGCGGTGGTGAAATCCGCCGGGTGCTCGCGGCCGGGGGGGACCTCTCGCGCAGCGTCTTTGCCGGCGTGGGCAAGTCCGAGGACGAAATCCGGCTCGCCTTGGAGCACGGAGTGATGGCGCTGCACGTGGAGAGCGAGCCCGAGCTGGCCCGCATCAACCACGTTGCCGGCACCCTCGGCCGGCCGGCTCCGGTGGCCCTGCGGATCAACCCGGACGTTGACGCCAAGACCCACGCCAAGATCACGACCGGCAAACGCGGCAACAAGTTCGGCATACCGCTGGCCCAAGCCGAACGCATCCACGAGGCCCTGGGCAAGCTCCGGCACGTCACCCTGCGGGGCGTGCAGATGCACATCGGCTCGCAGTTGACCGAGGTCGGTCCGTTTGTGGACGCGGTGGCGAAGGCCGCGCCGTTTGTGGCCGAGCTGCGCCGGGCCCACGGCATCGAGTATTTCTCCATCGGCGGTGGCATGGGGGTGGTTTACGAAGACGCTCTCGCCAGCGGCCGCGCCGAGTGGTGGAGCGCCCGGCCTGCCGCGCAGCGGCCGCTTACCCCCGAGGTTTACGGCGAGGCCCTGCTGCCGTTGCTCCAGCCGCTGGGGGTGAAGATTCTGCTGGAGCACGGTCGCTTCCTTGTCGCCAACGCCGGGGTGCTGCTCTCCCGGGTCGAGCACCTCAAGCGTGGCGACGGCAAGGCCTTCCTGGTGATTGACGCCGGCATGAACGACTTGGTGCGGCCGGCGCTTTACGACGGGCATCACGAGATCGTGCCGCTGCAGCGCGACACCTCCCGGCGGGCGTTGGTGGCCGACGTGGTCGGGCCGATCTGCGAAAGCAGCGATTGTTTTGCCCGCGACCGGCAGCTGCAGGAGCTGGGCGAGGGGGAACTGCTGGCGTTGATGAGCGCGGGTGCCTACGGGTTTTCCATGGCCAGCCGCTACAACACCCGGCCGCTGCCGGCGGAGGTTTTGGTGCAAGGCAGCGCCTTTGAGCTCGTTACGGCGCGGGAGACCTTTGCGCAAATGACGGCCAACGAAAAAATCCCCGTCTTTTTGGGCGGTTAGGCCGTTGGAAAAAAATCGTGCTCCGCGACGCGAAGCCGCTTATCGGTAGGGCATGACGTTCACGGTTATCGGAGCAGGCGCCTGGGGCACGGCCTTTGCCGTGCATCTGGCGCGGTCCGGTCACGCCGTGACCTTGGTGCCCCGCCGGCCGGAGCACGCTGCCGTTCTGGCCGCGAGCCGGGAGAATGCCGACTACCTTCCGGGCATTTCGCTCCCGGACAGCTTGGCGATCACTGCTGACCTGGGCGCGGCCCTTGGTTCGACGGAGGTCATCCTGCTGGCCTGTCCCTCCCATGCGCTCCGGGACACCTGTCAGCGCATTCAGACTGCCCTGCCGGCCGGTGCCGCGCCGGCCTTGGTGCTGAGTTTGGTCAAGGGGTTGGAGATTGGCACCCACAAGCGGCCTTCCGAGATCATTGCGGAAATCCTGCCCGGGATTCCCGTCGGAGCGCTGACCGGCCCGACCAATGCCGAGGAAGTCGCCGGCCGGCGGCCTGCGGCGATGGTGCTCGCGAGTGTCCAACCTGCCGCATCGCTCCGTGAGGTGCAGGCGGCGCTCAGCAGCCCGATGCTGCGGGTGTATACCGGCGTGGACCTCGTGGGGGCCGAACTGGGCGGCTGCCTGAAGAACATCTACGCCATCGCGGCCGGGTGTTGCGACGGCCTCAAGTTGGGCGACAACGCCCGGGCCGCGTTGCTCACGCGGGCCTTGACCGAGATGGTCCGTGTCGGCGTCGCCCTCGGGGCGCACCCCGAAACATTCTATGGGCTCAGTGGCTTCGGCGACCTTGTGGCCACCTGCCACGGTGCGTGGAGTCGGAACCGGCAGTTCGGTGAGCAGATTGGCGCCGGGGCCCGCGCCGCCGAGGTCATCGCCGGCCGCAAGACGGTGGTCGAGGGCTACCGGACCACCCGGGCTTTTGCCGAACTCTGTCGCGAGCGGGACATTGACGCGCCGATTCTGCTCGAAATCCACGCCATCCTTTATGCGGACAAGGCCCCGGCTGCGGCCCTGCAGGCGCTGATGAACCGCGGCCTGAAGAGCGAGACGGCCACGCCGTTCCCCGGCGTGGCGACCTGAGTCATTTCGCGCGGAGTTCGCGCGGGAAACGGATGTGTTCCACCACCTCCTGCACGTCGGCCGGCGGCGGCGGGGTGAAGCGAGAGATAACCTGGGCCACCGCGACATTGAGCAGCATGCCCACCGCGCCGATACCTTCGGGCGAGATGCCGAACCACCAGTGCGCGGGATTGTTGTTCTCGGGGTGGATGAACTTGAACCAGATGATGTAGGCGGCGGTGAAAACGATCCCGACCACCATCCCGGTGATCGCACCCTCGCGGTTCATGCGCTTCTGGAAGACGCCCATGATGATCGCGGGGAAGAATGACGCGGCGGCGAGGCCAAAGGCGAAGGCCACGACCTGGGCGACGAATCCCGGCGGATTGATGCCAAAGTAGGCGGCGATGATCACGGCCACGCCGGCGGCGGCGCGGGCGCAGTTGAGTTCGCCCTTCTCCTTGATGTCGGGTTTGACCCAACACTTAACGAAGTCGTGGGCAAAGGCGGTGGAAATCACGAGTAGCAACCCGGCCGCGGTTGAGAGCGCGGCGGCTAGGGCACCGGCCGCGACTAGACCAATCACCCAGTTCGGCAGCCGGGCGATCTCGGGGTTGGCGAGGACCATGATGTCGCGGTCGATGGTGAGCTCGTTGCCCTGCCAGCCCGCGGCGGCGGCCTTGGCCTGGAATGCGGCGTCTTTGCTCTGGTCGTTGTAATACTGGATGCGACCGTCGCCGTTCTTGTCGGTGAACGTGATCAGGCCCGTCTTTTCCCAGTTCTTGAACCACGCGGGCACCTCGGCGTAGGTGGCGTTGTTGACTGTCGTCAGCAGGTTGGTGCGCGCGAAGGCGGCGACGGCGGGGGCGGT
>JBMSWZ010000088.1:0-6390 GCA_049425105.1 Cephaloticoccus sp. | reverse complement strand
GCAGGCCTCAACCGACCCGGTTGAGCGCAAGCTCGACGCGCAGGCCGCCGCGAAATCCGACCTCAAGCAGGTGAGCTTCGACGAGAAGTCGTTCCGGTTCGCGCTGAACGAAGACGCCATGGCGACGGAAAAGACGGCGGAAGGCATCCGCGCGTTCTCTGCCGACATCGTCAAGCTGGAGCAGATGCTCGAGAAGAAGCGGGGCTGAGTCCGAACTCCGCCGGCCCCACCCGCAGCGTGCCGCCGCGCGTGATCCGCGCGCGCAGGCCGCCGCGGCCGCGGAGCCACTCCTCGGCGCCAGGCGCCACGGCCTGGTTCATCCAGTAGCACGGCTTGGCCTCGCCGGTGCCTTCGAACTCGACGCCCTGCAGCGTGAAACGCCGACCTTCCCACGCGTTGAGGTCGATGCCGCTCACAAGCACGTTGCGGCGAAACGCCCCGCTCGAAAGGTCTGGTCGCGCAAAGTGACGCTTGGCCTCCTCGAATACCTCCCAGGAGAAAAACGTGACTTGGCCCGCATAGTCCGGCTTGAAGTCGAGAAACCGGTCGCCCTCGATGCCCCGGCCGGCCACGCAGGAAATGGCGTCCACCGCGACCGTCGGCTCCTTGCCGGCGGGCTGGCCATGATGGCCAAAGTAGTTATGCCCGGGAGAGATAAAAATCTGGCGGATATGCACGTCCACGCCAACGACGGTATCATCGCCTCGCGCTCACCCACAAGTCCTCGCTTTCTCCATGTCGGCCTCCCCCTTGCCCATTCGTGCCTTTCAGTGGGACCTCGCCCGCCAGGTTGAGCGCTTGAGCTGGCTGCGGGCGCAACTGCCCCGTTACGCCGACTGGGGCTATCAGGAGCTCTATCTCCACCTCGAGGACGCCGTCGACTACCCCAGCTTGCCCGGGGTCGCGCGGCGCGACGCCTACTCGTATGGCCAATTGGAGCGGCTCGTCACCGACGCCACTCGCGCTGGCATCAAGGTCGTGCCCATCGTCAATCTCCTCGGGCACACCCAATACCTTATCAAGGTTCCGGAGCTGCGCGACTTGAACGAGCTGCGCGAGACCGACGGCTCACCTAGGACGAGCGGGCAAATTTGCCCCCTGCATCCCCGCACGCTCGAGGTCGCGGAAAGACTGCTGCACGACATGGCGCCGTTTTGCACGGCGGGGAAAGTGCATGTTGGACTCGATGAATCGTTCCACCTCGGCAAACACCCGCTCAGTCGCCGCGAGGTGAAACGCATCGGACTGGCCGGCCACTTCGCCCGCTATGTGCACCGCTTGCGCGGGCTGACCCGTGGCATAGACCTGCGCATGGGAATTTGGGCTGACATGCTGTATTTCCTCCCCGAAGCCATCCCACTCCTCCCGCGCGACCTGATCGCCTACGATTGGTATTACTATCCCTTCAAGCGCCACCCGTGCGTCGAACTCCGGAATTTCGTGGAGCACGACTTGGCGGCACCGCTGCAGCGCCACGGGATAGAATACTGGGGTTGTCCGATGAACGGCGCGTTCCGGCACGAACCGATGCCACATTTTTCCGACCGGCTCGCCAACGCCGAGTCATGGTGGCGGCGATGTCGCCAGGTTGGGGCCGCCGGCTTCCTCATGACCTCGTGGGAGCCCAACCGCCTGGCGATGGAGACCGCCACACTGGTGGATGCGGCTGTCGCCGAGCTTTGGCTTAACCCGCGCAATCGAGCCCGCGCCGGCCGACTCCACGCCGGGCTGCGACGAGTCTTTGGCCGCAATTCCCAAGCATCCATCGCGCGCCAACTGCTCGGCGCCGATTGCTACGCATTCACCGGCTACGCCCGATGGGAAATCAACAAGGCGTGGTCTTCGGCCTCCGGTCCGGCCAGTCGGCGCCTATACCGCGCCGAGCAACGGTTCTTTGAACGAGTCGACCGACCGGCAAGCCGGGGGCCGGAGCCCTTGGCGGCCTCAATCCGATACCGCCGCTACCTCGCCGCGCGCGACGTTTTCGTGCGCGAGGCACGACAGGTCGTCTTGGCACTGCGCAAGGCCCCCAAGCAAACCGATGCCGCGATTGCCCAACAGCTCAACGCGCTCGACCTCGCCACCCGGGCCTTCGCGGCCGAGCTGAAAGCCGGCGCGGTTGCCGCGCGACGTATGTGGCGCTCCACGCGTCACCCAAATCCAGCCGCCCCCAATCACCAACTTATCGCGGCCGATCGACAGCAGCTTCTAACGTGGCAGGCCTGGCTGGACGAAGCCCGTCGGGATCACGCGCAAATCAATTCGCCCAGTCCCGTCTGCGGCGTCTGGGTGCTGCGATATCTGGTGTGGAATCACGCGCCCGCCGTCCAGCGCATCGCCGTGGAACAACAAACCCCGAGCGGATGGCAGACAATAAAATCCTGTCACACCATCGCATTTCAATCCCGCGGCGCCAAACCGCAAGGTACCGAGCGGACTCAACACTGGGTGGCACTCACGGGACCCTTTGACCAACTCCCGACGATTCGCTTTCGGATTGGCGGAGTCGGCATGGTCAAGCTGTCCGGGGTGCAAATCTCGAACGGGGTGATTCGCCAGGCTGCCGCAGACTGGCGGGGGTGGCGCACTTTGGGCGCAAGACCGAGGGCCGGATGGCCGGACCTGGGCCGGGAGCAGCTCGTGCCGCTGGCATTCGCGAAAGCGGAAAAAAGAAAAAGGCGGCCGGGTTAACCCGCCTTTGGCGAATGAATGCTGCGAGCTAGGACTGCTTAGAAGTCGTAGCTGGCGCTGAGCTGCATGCGGCGCGGGGACTGCCAAGCGGTCGGCAGGAGGTAGGTCGAGTTCCGAGTGCCAGCGAGGGAAATCTCGGCAGTCTCAACACGCTCGATGACCGTTTGAAGGTTCAGCACGTTGAAGATGTCGAGTTGGAGCGAGAGCTTCTTCTGCGCCCAGAGCGGACGGTAGCGGAGGCTTACATTGTTCTCGAACACCCAGTCCATGCGACCGGCGGCGCCACGGGATACCTTGTAGTAATCAGGGCCATAGGCGGTGCCGACCACCGGGTCGTTAAACCATCCGAGCTTGTTGAGGGCGCGGCCCGAGGTGTAACGGAGGTTCGTGCCGAGGGTCAGCTCGTCGGTAAGCCCATAAGATCCGAAGAACTTAAACGCATGGCGACGGTCGTTGGCGAGGTAGCCGTAGGAGCCGGTTTGGAGAGCCGGGGTATCTCACTGAATCGTGATACCGGCGTCGTCTTGGTCGTTGTCCGAGAGGACCCAGCCTTCGGTGTTACCGTAGTTTTGCGACCACGTGTAGGAGAACTGGGCGGACCACTTGCCGTCCCAGACCTTCTCTGCTATCAGTTCAACCGCGACATACTTTCGAATGCCGGGGCTGTAACCGAGCTGCTCGGCGGTAAGGGTGACGGGCACAACGCCATTGCCATCTTCGAAGTCCCACGCGGTCTGCATGCCGCTGCCGGGGTTGCCTAGAACGTAATGGAAGTAGCCGGAGAAATCAGCGCCTGATAGGCCGAGCGTGTTCTGGGCGTATTCCGTTAACGCATGATCGATGATCATGTCATCCATCGTCGACTTCAAATCGCGATAGGTAGCACGGATACCAACCTTATAGTCATTGTTCAGCGCATGGTCGATACCGACGATAAACTCGTCTTGATACATTGGCTCGATGTTGCGATCAACAATGGTATCCTTATCAGGAA
This sequence comes from Cephaloticoccus sp., assembly GCA_049425105.1. GTDB lineage: Bacteria > Verrucomicrobiota > Verrucomicrobiia > Opitutales > Opitutaceae > Cephaloticoccus. The sequence continues at coordinate 2,705 of JBMSWZ010000088.1, read as the reverse complement.
TGCTGCCATCCGAATAAACGGTCTGGGTGCCGATCTTCGCACCTTTGACCGGACTGCCATCGGCATTGACGCTGGTCAGCACATAATAGTCCTGTGTGAAGAGTTCACCGCCCGAGAGACGAACATTCGTGTTCGACGCGACGGGCATATGGTAGCGGCCGTAATTGGCGTAGACCTTGGTTTTTTGGTCGCCAAAGAGGTCATAACCAGCACCGAGACGCGGGGCAATTTGGTCCTTAATCTCGATGAATGATTGGCCAGCTTTGTTGAAGTTATTGAACGATTCATTGCGGACGCCGAGACGAAGAAGTAGGCGGTTATCCATCAAACTCCAATTATCTTCGATATAGTAAGCGTCTGACTGGACATCGAACGAACCGTCGACCGCATAAACGCGTTCGCGGACAGATTGCGTTACACCGGCGGGAACGGTGCCGCCGGAGAGTGTGGACCCCGGAGTAACCGTGACATAGCGATAATAAATACCTCCAGAGTAGGAGGTTAAATCATCGGAAGTATTGTTTTCGCGGTCAAAACCAGCACGCACGGTATGATTGCCGGCGAAGCTGAAATTGTATGTTAGGTCGAAACGCATCGACTCACGAGTGTCCAAACCAGAGGAAACGAGTGAGGTCGAACCAGAGAGAACACCACCACCACCCGCACGAACATCAATCACGAGAGGCACGGTATCTTGGTCGGACAATGTAGAGAGCGTGTTTGTGCTTTTACCGTACATTGCGGACAGCGTGAGGCTGTCTGTAAGCTGGCCAACATACCGAGCAATTCTCACGTCGCCACCAAAAGTAGCGGTAATATTAGTCGGGTCGGTTCCAAGGTCGTTCTTGGTCGAAAAGCTGTAGTCGGTGTCCCTATTTTGGGTCACAGATTCGTTTTTCACGTAGGTGAACTCGACTGAGTGACCGGGAAGCAAATTTGCGGTCAATTTAGCAAGGTACAGCGGATCATCGAGCTTTTGGTGACGTATGCGGGTGCCGGACGAAATAACGTTCTGGGTCGTGATGTCGCGGGCATTGTACAGACCGTAGAAGAACACCTTGTCCTTCAGGATCGGGCCGCTGGCGTAGACGTTGAGGTCCAAGCTCTCATATTCATCGGCGCCATTGTAATTCCAAACCGAGTTGGGGGTGCCAGTCTGACTCGTGTAAAACACATTAGGCCGATCCTCGTAACCAGCATCCGGAATGTAGTATACATTGAAGCCACCCTTGAAGGTGTTGGAGCCGGTCTTGGTCGTGGCGTTGATCACACCACCGAGAGAGCGGCCGAACTCAGCCGAGTAGCCACCGGTCTTAACCTCGAATTGCTCGTAGGCCTCGAACGGGATGCTAAGAGGATTCGTGCCCGTGCGGAAGTCGCTCAGGTTAAAGCCGTCGACGAAGTAGGCGTTCTCAGCGACGGACGCGCCACCGAAGGAGGCGAGGTTGCCGAAGCCGGGGTCGCCGACCACGGTGCCAGGGGCCATCAGCGCGACGTCAGTCGTGTTGCGGGCGACCGGGAGGGTCTTGAGCTGCTGGGCATTGAAAACCGTGACGGACTCGGTGCGGCCGAAGTCGATCGGGTTGAAAGCCATGCCGGAGACGGAGAACTCGTCGAGCACGACCACGTCGTCGCCAAAGTTGGCGGTGGCAGTGGAGGCAAGGCCGACAATCACCATGGTCTCCTCAGCCGGATCGGTCGAGGTGACCTTGTAGCGGCCGGTGGGTAGGTTGGTCATGGTGAAGCTACCGCTTGCATTGGCGGTAACCGTTCGGGTGTAACCCGTGTCGACCTGCACCGCAGTAACGGTGCTGCCGGCATTCACGTCACCGGTAAGAGAGCCGGTAACGTTCGATTGAGCGTAGCCGCTGTTCGTGGCAACGAGCGCTGCCAGAGCGGTTACGGCCGCCACAGCGGCAAGTCGTTTCGCATTATTACCAAGCGAAACGACGCGGTCCAACAGGGCGCGGAATCCCCACGCCTTCCAGTCGGGAAGTGTGTTCATAGTTCAGTTGTGTGTTGTGTTGTTAGGCAAGAGAGCGGCCTGAGCCGCACGTTCTCTTGTTTATGACAAATGCAATATCCGTGCCGGGAATCAACCAAATTTCGTTACGCCCAGGTTACGCGAAATCCTTGCACCAGAATCCGCTGGCAAACCGACCAGCCGGAAAGGACGGGCCCAACCTTCCGGCTTCAAAGCCGGGTCTTGAGATCGCGGGCCCGTTGCAAGGCGGCCTCGGCGTCGGTCGCGACCACCGAAAAATGCCCCATCTTCCGCCCCACCCGCGGTTCCGTTTTGCCGTAGAGGTGGAGTTTGGCGGACGGATCAGCGAGGATGGCAGACCAATTCGGCGGGCACCGGGTCTGGCCGTCGTTTTCGAACCACTTGTCCCCGAGGATGTTGACCATCACCACCGGCGATGTCAGCGAGGTGTCGCCCAAGGGCAAACCGCAGACCGCGCGCACATGTTGTTCAAATTGGGAGGTTCGGCAGGCATCCAGCGAATAATGCCCGGAGTTGTGCGGTCGGGGCGCCATCTCATTGACCAGAAGGGTGCCGTCAGGGGCCAGAAACAGCTCGACCGCGATCAAGCCCACCACGTCAAGCTTGGCGGCAATGTCGCGCCCCAATTTCTCCGCTTGCCGGGCGATAGCGGGGGAGACTCGGGCCGGAACGATGGAAAAATCCAAGATATGATTGGTGT
>JBMSWZ010000087.1:0-6419 GCA_049425105.1 Cephaloticoccus sp. | reverse complement strand
CCCATCCACGACCGGATGCCCGTCCTGCTCGACGCCGCGCTAACCGAGACGTGGCTCGACCCCGCCCGCCCCACCGCCGACGTCGCCCCGCTCCTGCGCCCCGCGCCCGACAGCCTCCTCACCGCCACCGCCCTGATCGACCGCGTCAACAGCATCCGCCACGACGACCCCAACTGCCTCACGCCGGCCGGCCCCGCTGCCACCGAAGACGGTCTCCTCCCCTTAATGTAGGGCTAGGATTCCCCGCCTCTTCCTCCGCGCTCTCCGCGTCCTCCTGTTCAAACCCTTTGCACAGGAGATCGCAGAGCCCGCAGAGGAATCCCAATTTTACAGGAGGCAACCGAGGTAACCGAGAAAACCCCGCCCTCCGTTCTCTCCGTTTCCTCCTGTGAAAACTCCGTCGGCCCGGGAAACGATTGCGTGAACAATCACGTCCACGCCACCGCCGGGCTTGCGCAATTGGTCTAAATTCGGCCGGATGCGGGACTGTCATCTGCCTTGGCGGTTTGCCTGCGGGGAAAAAGTCGCCACGTTCCCCCCGCGCCTGCGTCCATCCCGTCTCATTTTTGCGCCCTTTTTCCCGTGCCCGCTCGCTTCCCCGTCCTCCTTGCCCTCGCCGCCGCCCTCACCCTGGCCGGCTGCTCGCGTTCCCACTCCCGCGATCCCGCGCAGACCGCCCCGCCGGTCGAGGCCGTCGCCATGCGCACGGGTTCGCTCCCGCTCGTCGAGCGGCTTAGCGGCACGGTGTGGGCGGAGAATCAAGTCGCCCTCTACCCCGAGGTTTCCGGCCGCATCGCCGAGGTGCTCGTGGAAAATGGCCAGACCGTGGCCGCCGGCGACCCGCTGGTGAAACTGGCCGACCGCACCGTGATGGAGCAGGTCCGCCAAGCCGAGGCCGGGCTTCGCATCGCCGAGGCGCGGCTCTGGCAGGCCCAAGCCGCGCAGGCCGAGGTGGCCGCGCAGGAAAAACGCATTCGCTCGCTCAGTGACCGCAACCTCGTGACCGAGGTGGAACAGGAAACCCTCACCGCCCAGCTGGCCGCAGCCGACGCCGATGTCGCCCTCGCCGAGGCCGGGGTCGAGCAGGCCGCCTCCACCCTCGCCGAGCGCCAGGACACGCTGGCCAAGTCCGTCATCCGCGCCCCCGTCGCCGGCGTCGTCGGCGGCCGCGACGCCGAGGTCGGCATGCAGGTCACCCCGTCGACCCGGCTCTTCACCCTCGGCAACCTCGACCGCGCCGTGGTGCGGTTAAATCTGACCGACGTCATGCTCAGCTACATCGCGACCGGCATGAAGGTCCGCGTCTACACCGACGGCGCCAGCGGCCGCGAACCGCCCCTTGCCGGCACGCTTGCGCGCATTTCCCCCTTCCTCAACCAGATCTCACGCAGCACCGAGGCGCAGATCGAACTGGATAACTCCGCGCGCCGCCTGCAGCCCGGCATGTTCGTGCCGGTCGACATCCTCTACGGCCAGAGCCGCCAGGCCACGCTCGTGCCGACCAGCGCCCTCTTCACCGACCCCAACACCGGTCGCGAGGGTGTCTACCTGCTGGCGGCCGCGCCGGGCGAGGTGCCCGCGGGCGAATTGAGCGCGCCGATCCCCGCCGCCTTCACCCCCGTCGTGATCATTGCGCGCGGCGCCACCGAGGTCGCCGTCGCCGACCTCAACCCGGGCGACTGGGTTGTGACCCTCGGCCAGAACCTGCTCGCCACCGGCCGCAGCCAGGCGCGCGTGCGCCCGGTCGACTGGGACCATGTGCTGGAGCTGCAGAACCTGCAGCGCGAAGCGCTCCTCGCCGAGATCATCCGCCCGGGGACTGAAAAACCGGTCCGCTGACCCGTCGCGCCCGATGCCGCTGACCGAGACCTCCATCAAGCGCCCCGTCGCCACGATGATGACGTTCCTCGTCATCATCACCCTCGGCATCGCCGGCCTGCGCCACCTGCCGATCGACCTGCTGCCGCCGCTGGAGTTTCCCCAGCTCACCGTCCACGTCGAATACCCCAACGTCGGCCCCGAGGAAATCGAGCAGACCATCACGGAGCCGGTGGAAAACGCCCTCGCCGGCGTCCCGGGCGTCGAACGCACGCGTTCCAACTCCCGCCTCGGCAGCAGCAACGTCTCCCTCGACTTCGCCCGCGGCACCAACCTCGACGAGGCCGCCAATGACGTCCGAGCCGCCCTTGACCGCGTGCGCAACAACTTGCCCGAGGAGGCCGAGGATCCCGTGGTGTGGAAATTCGACCCCAACGACGTGCCCATCGTCATCGTCGGCGCCACGTCCGACATCTGGGACCTGCAGGAGCTCACGCTCATCCTCGAGCGCGACATCACCCGCCGCTTCGACCAGATCCCGGGCGTCGGCACGATCGACGTCTGGGGCGGCATCGATCGCGAAGTGAAGGTCGAGCTCCGCCGCGACCGGCTGAACGCCAGCGGGCTCTCCGCCGAGGACGTGCGCAACGCCCTGCGGTCCGGCAACGCCAACCTGCCCGGCGGCAACGTCGCGCGCGGCGTGCAGCAACTCTACGTCCGCACGCTCGGCGAATTCACCAGCCTCGACCAGATCCGGCAGACCGTCGTCGCCCAGATCGAGGGCAAGCCCATCCGCGTGGGCGACGTGGCCGATGTCTCCCTCGGCTACGAGGACCTCAACCGCGTGGTGAAGATCGACGGCACGCCGATGCTCCGGCTGGGCGTGCGCAAGCAGTCCGGCGCCAACACCGTCGCGGTCGCGGAAAACATCCGCGCCGAGCTCGCGCGCCTCAACGCCGAGCGCACCGACGTGCGGCTCTTCGTTTCCTCCGACCAGAGCACGTTCATCGAGCAGTCAATCGACAACGTCCGCCAGTCTGCCCTCTTCGGCGCGCTCCTCGCCGTCGGCGTGCTCTACGCCTTCCTGCGCCGCGGGTCGTCGACCTTCGTCATCGCCGTCTCCATCCCGATCTCGATCATCGCCACCTTCGGCCTGCTCTACTTCAACGGGCTCACGCTGAACCAAATGAGCTTCGGCGGCCTCGCCCTCGGCGTCGGCCTCGTCGTCGACAACGCCGTGGTCGTGCTGGAGAACATCACGCGCATGCGCGAGGAGGGTCGCGACCCGATCAACGCCGCGCGCCATGGCACCAAGGAGGTCGCCGGCGCCATCGTCGCCTCCACCCTCACCACCACGGTGATCTTTTTGCCGGTGGTCTTCATGCAGACGATCTCGGGCGTGCTCTTCCAGCAGCTCGCCCTGGTCGTGGTCTTCGCCCTGCTCTGCTCGCTCGCCGTCGCCCTCACGCTCGTGCCCATGCTCGCCAGCCGGTTGATCAAGCGCCCGGGCCCGCGCGCCGCAACCCCGAGCCGCGTGCAGCGCTGGCTCGATCGGATCGACGAGCGCTACGCCGGCATCCTGCGCTGGGCCGTGACCCGCCGCCGCACGGTCCTCGCCGCCAGCGCCCTCCTCGTCGGCGCGGGCTTCGCCGTCGTGCCCTTCATCCCCGTCGAGCTCACGCCGCCGACGGAGGCCGACGAGATCGACATCGACCTCTTCATGGCCGACGGCACCAACGTCGCCGTCCTCAACCGCTCGCTCGCCGAGCTGGAGACGCGGGTGCGCGCCCTCGTGCCGCCCGGCACGGTCGAGCATTTCTCCACCGATATCCGCGAGGGTCGCGCCAAGGTTGAGCTGACCATGCGTGCCGACAGTCCCGGCGGCACCACCGAGCTCGCCGACTCGCTCCGGCTCGCGCTCGACGGGCAGATCCCCGGCGCCGATATCCGCGTGAGCGCCCAGTCCGGCCTCTGGATCCTGCGCCGCATCTTCCGCTCCGGCGGCGGCAGCGACGACGTGTCGATGGAGATCCGCGGCTACGAACTTGACCAAGCCGAGGCGCTCGGCCGGTCGATCCGCACCGCGATTGAAACCATCCCAGGTGTCGAAGGCGTCCGCGTCGCGCGCAACCACGGCCGGCCGCAGACCAACCTCCACCTCGACCGCGAGAAACTCGCCGAGCTCGGCCTTTCCGTGCGCACCGTGGCCGACGTGATCCAGACCAATGTCGGCGGCGGACGGGCCGGCGCCTACCGCATCGGTGGCGAGGAGTTCCCCATCATTGTCCGCCTGCGGCCCGACGACCGCCGCACCACCGAGAGTCTTGCCAACATCCCGTTGCGCCTGCCCGGCGGCGAAATCATTCCGCTGTCCTCCGTCATCGACCCGCGCAGCGCCCTCGGCCCGCCCGAGATCAACCGCGTCGACGGGCAGCGCGTGACGCGCGTCACCGCCAACCTCGCCGCCGGCACCCCCATGGGCGAGGCCATCACCGCCATCCGCGCGCGCGTCGCCTCCATCGCGCTGCCCCCGGGCACGTCGGTTTACTTCGGCGGCGAATACGAGGAGCAGCAAAAGGCGTCCGCCGATTTCCGGCTCTCGCTCATCATCGCCCTCGCGCTCGTCTACATGGTGATGGCCGGCCAGTTCGAGCGCTTCCTTGATCCGCTGATCGTGCTCTGTTCCGTGCCGCTCGCGGTCATCGGCGTGGTGCCGACCATGCTGATCACGGGCACGACCTTCAACATGCATAGCCTCATGGGCGTGGTCATGCTCATCGGCATCGTGGTCAACAATGCCATCGTGCTCGTGGACTACACCAACCTGCTGCGCCGCGAGGAAAACCTGGAGCCCGTCGAGGCCGTGCGCCGCGCCTGCCGCCGCCGGCTGCGGCCCATCTTGATGACGACCCTCACCACCGTGCTCGGCCTCCTCCCCCTCGCCGTCGGCCTCGGCGCCGGCGCGGAGATCCAGGCCGCGCTCGCCCGCGTCGTCCTCGGCGGCCTCGTCGCCTCCACCTTCGTCACCCTCGTCTTCATCCCCGCCCTCTACCTCGGCGCCCACGATCTGTTGGATCGTTTCAAACGGACCAAAGTTTAACAGGAGGCCGCAGAGATCGCAGAGAGAGCCGGAGTTTTTACAGGAGGTAACAGAGCCAACGGAGTCAGAGATTGAGCTCTCTGTTACCTCCGTTTCCTTCTGTAAATTCCTTCTGAACCTCCGCGCTCTCTGCGTTCTCCTGTTAAAACAACCGCCTTGTGCGCCTTGCCGGCGTATGCGAAAACCCCCGGGCCGCCCGTGAACCTCCTCGACCGTTACCTCTTCAAAAGCGTGCTGGGCTCGTGCCTCGCGGCGGTGGGGCTGTTCGCGTTCGTGCTCATGCTGGGCAACGCCATTCGCGACCTGCTTTCCTACGTGCTGGCGGACCAGCTGCCGCTGTCGGTCTTCGCCGAGCTCCTGTTGTTGCTCGTGCCCTACTCGATCTCTTATGCGCTGCCGATGGGCATGCTGACCGGCGTGCTGCTCACGCTCGGCCGGCTCTCGGCCGACAGCGAGATCACCGCCATGCGCGCCGCCGGCCAGAGCGTTTGGCGCATCGCCCGGCCCGTCGTGCTGCTTGGCGCGCGCGGCCCCGTCACCAGCCTCTACATGAATTTCGAGGCGATGCCCCGGGCCCGCACGCAAAACCAGCGCGAGCTGGCCGAAACCGTGCGCGCCAACCCGCTGAGCTTCGTCGTCCCCCGCACCTTCATCCGCAATTTCCCCGGCTTCGTCATCTACGTCGGCGAGAAACAGGGCCCCGTCCTCCGCGACTTCTGGCTCTGGGAACTCGACGGCCAGCAGCGCGTCCAGCGCGTGGTGCGCGCCGAGAGCGGAAGATTTGATTACGACGCCGACGACAACGCCCTCCTGCTTACCCTGACCCACGCGCAAGTCGAGGCGCGCGACCCGCTGCACCCGGAGGATTTTTCCAAGCCACCCCTCGTCGGCACCTTCGACAAGACCGAGCAGGTGCGCCTGCCGCTCGACGCCATTTTCTCCCGCGACACCGTGCGCCAGAAAATGAAGTGGATGACCTTCACCGAGCTCCGCGCCGAGCAAGCCCGGCTCGAGGCCCTCACCGTCCCGCCGGCCGAGGCCGCCGAACACGAGCGCACCAAGCTCAAGGCGCGGCTCACCCTGCAGGAAAAGCTGCAGAACGCCCTCGCCATGCTCTCGTTCACGCTCATTGGCATCCCGCTCGGCATCCGGGTCTCGCGCCGGGAGACCTCCGCCAACCTCGGCGTCGCCGTCGCCCTCTCCCTCGGCTACTACTTCCTCACCGTGATGGTGAACTGGCTCGACCGCCGACCCGAGTGGCACCCCGACCTCCTCTTCTGGCTCCCCAACGTCCTCTTCCTCCTCCTGGCCTGGCGCCTCTTCCGCCGCATCGGGAAACACTGAGCCAATGGGAGCGCCGGCGTCCCGCCGACCTTACCGTCAACTCGACCGCACAAGACCGGACCAACTTGGGGACGCGGCGCCCTCGCCGCGTTTCCGTCTCCCTCCCCGCGCTCTCCGCGTCCTCCTGTTGAAAATCATTTCACAGGAGATCGCAGAG
>JBMSWZ010000086.1:0-6480 GCA_049425105.1 Cephaloticoccus sp. | reverse complement strand
CCGACGCCTTCCTGTTCCGATGCGCCCAGCACGACGGCGCCGGCGCCGTCGCCAAACAACACGCAGGTGGTGCGTTCGTTCCAGTCGACGATCGAGGAGAGTTTCTCGGCGCCGATGAGCAGGGCATGTTTGTAACGGCCGGACGCGATCATCGCGCAGGCGGTGTCCAAGCCGTAGACAAAACCGGAGCAGGCGGCGTTGAGGTCAAAACAGGCCGCGTGGGTCGGCACGCCGAGCTTGTGCTGGATGTTGCAGGCCACGGCCGGGAGCGGCAGGTCGGGGGTGATGGTCGCGACGATCAGGAGGTCGATGTCGGCGGGCTGCAGGCCGGCATCGGCCAAGGCGGCCCGGGCGGCCGCGACGGCCATGTCCGAGGTCGATTCGTCCGGTCCGGCGATGTGGCGCTCCTTGATGCCACTGCGGGTGACGATCCATTCGTCCGAAGTCTCGCTCATCTTGGACAGATCGTCGTTGGTGAGCACCCGGGGCGGCGCGTAGCAGCCGGTCCCGAGGATGACAGTGGATTTCGTGGCCATTAGGTGGAAAGGGTGGGCGCCGAAGCCGGGGGCTGCGCCAGCAGTTCATTGACCCGCTGCACGTCCGCTTCAATGCGGTGGTTCAGGTCGGCCTTGATGATCTCGTTCGCCGCGTGGATGGCGCTGCGGATGGCGTGGCGGTTGCTGGAGCCGTGCGCCTTCAGGATGTTGCCGCGCAGCCCAAGCAAGGGCGCGCCGCCGTAGCGCTCGGGGTTGACGCGGTGCTTCAGGGCGGCGAACGCGCCTTGGGAAAGCAGGGCGCCGGCCATCCGCATCGGGTTGGCGCGCAATTCCTCTTTCAGCATCGACGAGAAAAACTTCACGAGCGACTCCCAGCTCTTGAGCATGATGTTGCCGACGAAGCCATCGCACACGACCACGTCGACATGCTCGGCGAAGACCTGGAAGCCCTCGATCGGGCCGGCGTAATTCACAATCCCTTGGGCCCGCTTGAGCAGGTCGTGGGTGTCGGCGACCAAGGCGTTGCCCTTGCCCTCCTCGGTGCCGATGGTCATCAGGCCCACGCGGGGCGCGGCGATACCCAGCATGACCGAGCAGTAGTGGCTGCCGAGAATGGCGTTGTGCAGCAGGTGCTCCGGTTTCGCCTCCGGGTTGGCCCCGGCGTCAATGAGGACGAAATGGCCGTTCACCCGGGGGACCACGGCGGCCAGGGCGGGGCGGGCCACGCCATCCATCGTGCGCAGACGCAGTGTGCCGCCGGCCATCAGGGCGCCGGTATTGCCGCAGCTCACGACCACGCTGGCCTGGCCTTCCTTCACGAGCTCGATGGCGCGAACCATCGACGAATCCTTCTTCCGTTTCAGCGCCTGCAGCGGTTTGTCATCCATCGTGATGACTTCGGAGGCGTGGAAAACGGAGACCCGCGGGTCTCCCTCCAGCCCGGCGGTTGCGAGCAGGGGACTGAGAACGGCTTGGTCGCCGACGAGGACGACCGGATTCAGGCCCCGCTCGTGGGCGAGGTCCAGCTTTACAGCCTCAACCACCTCGGCGGGGCCGAGGTCTCCACCCATGGCGTCGACTGCGATGCGCCCGATTTCGCGGGGTGAGGTAACCATCGTAACGATGGCGGGCTGGGGGAAGCGAAGATCAGACCTCGACGTCGAGGACCTGACGGCCGCGATACATGCCAGTCTTCGGATTCACCCGGTGCGGGCGGAAGAGGCTGCCGTCGGTCGGATCCTTGGCAAACTCAGGAGCCTGAAATGCATTGGCCGCGCGGCGGTTGGCGCTGCGGCGCTTGGACTGTTTGCGTTTTGGTTGAGCCATGGGAGTGGGTGTTTTGGAATGAGTTGCGTCGGTTTAGGACGCCGATGTTTGTCGTGGAAAGGGCGGAGTAAAGAGCGGCTTTCGGGCGCGTCAAGCGCTATCACGGCCGGACGATTACAGGTAAAAGACACTGGCGATTATCGCGGCCAGCAGGAGCCGGTAGACCGCAAAGGCGGCCAAACCATGGCGAGTGAGGAAGGCGACCAGAAATTTGACCGCGGCCGCGGCCGAGATTGCCGCAACCGCCATGCCGAGCAACACGTTGGACCAGCCAAAGACCTCGATCATGGCCGGTCCGGAGCGCCAGCTCTTCACCGCGGCGGCGCCGGCGAGGACGGGCAGGCCGAGGAGAAAACTGAACTCCGCGGCGCGCTTCGGACTGAGCCCGGCGAGGTAACCGCCGACAATGGTGACCATCGAGCGGCTTGTGCCCGGCCACAAGGCGAGGCATTGGAAGAATCCGATCTTCAGCGATTCGGCGACCGAGAGCTCAGAAGGTTCCTTGTCGGGGGGGAGGGTTGCGGCCGTCCGGCGGCGGCGTCGCTCCACCCAAAGCATGAGGATGGCGCCGGCCACGAGACCGATGATCACGGTGCCCAACGAGAACAGGTGCGTTTCGATCAGACCGGTGGCGGCGAGGCCGATCACGGCGACCGGCACGAAGGCCAGCACGAGGTTGCGCAAGAGGCGGAGACCGGCGGCGTCACGGCCGGTGAGTCCGCGCAGCATGGCGAGCAGACGCGCCCAATACAGTGAAACCACCGCGAGAATGGCGCCGCCTTGAATCACCACGGCGTAAGTGTCGGCCGCGAGTTTGAGAGTGAGGGGCTGGCCCGCGGGGTCGGACGCCGATGGCGGCCGGTGCCACAGCGGCTGGCCGGCGGCGTCACGCAGCGGAACCTCCGCCTCAAGCTCAAGCAGGTGGTTCGCAATGATGAGATGTCCGGTGGAGGAAATGGGGAGAAATTCCGTGACGCCCTCGACGACGCCGAGGATCACGGCATCGACGACGCTGAGTTCGGCGACGGGTGCGGAGGCCGGGGTGATCTCGTCGGCCTGGGCCGACGCCGTGACGACCAGCAGGGTCGCAATGAAAAAAAGAATGCGCACGGCGCCTTGCTGCGGGGTTTCGTGGCATGGAGCAATTTTATTTGCCGCGCCGAGCATCCGTTGGCTGCCTGAAGCCACCATGGCCACCCTCAAGGAATTGACCGCGCAACTGACTGCTTCCGCGGCGTTGCAACCGGCGGAAATTGAACTCGCGGCGGCGGCGTTGGAATCGCCCGAGGTCGGCGAGGCCGACAAGGCCGACTTCCTGCGGGCCTTGGCGCAAAAAGGCGAGACGGCGGAGGAGATTGCGGGCTTTGCCCGGGCCTTTCGGCAGCGCGCGGTGAACCCGGGGGTGCAGGCGTGGGCGGGCGAGGCGATTGATATCGTCGGCACCGGCGGGGATCACTCCGGCGGGTTCAATATTTCGAGCCTCGTGGTGCTGACGCTGGCGAGCGCGGGCGTGCCGGTGATGAAGCACGGCAACCGTGGCATCACGTCGAAGTGCGGCAGCGCCGACCTGCTTGCGGCCCTCGGCGTGGATCTGACCGCGCCGCCGGAAAAACTTCGTCAGGCCATGGCCGAGCTCGGGTTCGTGTTTTTCTTCGCGCCAAACTACCATCCGGCGTTCAAGCACATCGTGCCCGTGCGCAAGGCCTTGGCGGCGCAGGGGCAGCGCACGGTGTTCAACATCCTCGGCCCGTTGATCAACCCCGGCCGGCCGGCGCATGTGTTGCTCGGTTGCTTTGCCGAGGCGTGGGTGCCGCGGCTGGCTGACGCCCTGGGTGTGCTGTCGGCGTCTTCCGGCCTCGTGGTGCACGGTGTCATCGCGCCCGGCCAGGGCATCGACGAACTCACGACCGCGACGACGAACCGCGTGCTGGGCGTGGGCCGGGCCGCTGGATTGGATGCCGCTTGGACGGCATCGGACTTTGGCCTCGAGCCGGCGCCGTTTGCCGATCTTCAGGGCGGCGACCTTGAGCAGAACGTGGCGATCGTGGAGGCGCTGCTGGCCGGACGCGGTCCGCGCGGCCTGGAGGACACGGTGGTGTTGAATGCGGCCGTCGGGTTGTGGCTCACCGGCCGGACCGCCGACGTGAAGGCCGGCCTCGCCACGGCGCGGGATCTGCTGCGCGGTGGCGCCGTGCAACGCAAGATCGCTGCCACCCGCGAGTTCTACCGCTCATGAGTCGCCGCTACTTTGGCACCGACGGGGTGCGGGGGCCCTATGGCGGCCCGGTTGTGAACGAGGCGTTTTTTGCGCGCCTTGCGGCGGCGGCCGTGCGGTGGGCGCGGCAGTCGGGCACAGAGTCGCCGGCGGTCGTGATAGGCCGTGATTCCCGCGTCTCCGGGGCGGCCTTGGAAGCTGCGGCGACCGGCGGGCTCGTTTCCGCGGGCGGCGCAGTGACCAGCCTGGGCGTCGTGCCGACACCCGCCGTGGCCCGCGCGGTGAAAACTTCCGGAGCCGCCTTGGGGGTCGTGATCACCGCTTCGCACAATCCGGCGGCGGACAATGGCATCAAGTTCTTCGGGACGGGTGGCCTGAAGCTTACAGATGCCGAGGAGGCTGCGATTGAAAATGAATTGGCGGAAGCAGTGCCAGACAGCGTCACCGCGCCCCATGACGCCCGCGGATTGGATGACTATGTGCACGCCGCCGGCGCGCAGCTCCCGGATCGCGCGCTGACCGGGTGGCGCATTGCCGTGGATACGGCGAATGGTGCGACCGTTCAGACCACCCCAATCGTCCTGCGGCAACTTGGAGCCGAGGTGATCGCGCTCGGCGACGCGCCGGACGGCGTGAATATCAATGCCGGTGTCGGCAGCGAGCATCCGGAAAAACTCTCCGCACAGGTGCGCGAATCGGCGGCGCGCCTAGGCATCGCCCATGACGGCGACGGTGATCGCTGCGTTCTTTGCGACGAACAAGGTGGGGTGCTCGATGGCGATGAGATCCTGACCATCCTGGCAGTGGACGCCTTGCAGCGCGGCGAACTGGCCAACGCCACCTTGGTGGTGACCATCCAGAGCAACCTGGGGGTCGATGCAGCGGTTAAGGCCGCCGGGGGTCGAACTCTGCGCACCAACGTCGGCGACCGCTACGTGATCGAACGGATGCGGGCCGAGGGGGCCCGGCTCGGCGGGGAGTCTAGCGGGCACATCGTGTGTGCGGACGATTCACCCACCGGCGACGGCCTGATCGCGGCATTGCGCGTCATCGGCGTGATGTTGCGCACCGGCCAACCGCTTTCCCAACTCCGGCGGGTGTTGCGCAAGTTTCCCCAACGCACTTCGGCGCTGCGCGTTCGCGAAAAGCTTCCGCTGGCAAGCTGCGGGACGTTGACCGCCGCGGTGACTGAGATCGAACGCGCTCTGGGTGAACGCGGCCGGGTCTTGGTGCGCTACTCCGGCACTGAGGCGAAACTGCGTCTGCTGGTCGAGGGTCCGGACGAAGCGACGACGGAGGAAGCGATGGGCTCGCTGGAAGCGGCCGCCCGCGCCGACTTGGGTGTCCTCTAGGATTGCTGCGCCACCGGGCGCGTTCTTTATTCCGCGCGTGCCTGACCTGACGCTCCTTGCCCTAGATGCTCGCCAGCAGAAGTTGGTGGAAAACGCAGGTCGGGCCTTTGCGCAGGGGCAACTGGACTACGTGCTGACCGCCACCAGCGAAGTGCTGGCAGTGGTGCCGGCCTGCCTGCCGGTGCGGCGGTTGCAGCGCGCGGCGCAGAAGCAGCGATTCTCCCGGGCCGGCGGCTGGATGGGGAAGGCGCTGAGTGGATTGACGGCGCTGCCGTTTTCGTTGGGCGGCAATCGCCGCTCGCCGGCCGAAACTCTGGTGCAGGCCGAGAAGATTCTCACCAAAGACCCTTACAGTATCTCCGGCCTGCAGCTGCTGGCGGAGGCCGCGCAGGCGCAGGATTGGCCGGAGACCGCGGCATTTGCCTTTGAGGCCATTCGCGAAATCGAGCCGACCAACCGCGCCAACCTCCTGGCGCTCGGCGAGGCGTGGATCGCGGCCAATAATCCCGGCGCGGCGCTGCAGGTGGCCGATGAGATGCTGCGTGTAAATCCCGTGGACGGCGATGCGCAGAACCTCATGCGCAAGGCCTCGATTGCCCACACCACGCGCCAAGGCCACTGGGAAGGCTCGGGCAATTGGCGCGAAACACCCAAGGACTAAGATCAGTCTGCAGCTTGGGAGGATCCTGCCCGCAAGGGCGCGACGCGTGCAACGCCGGAGGCAATTAATGCACCGAAGACCTTGGTCGGAGGCGGCGATGGGGCAGTTTCAGGAAGTCTACGCCGAGGGACACCGGCTTTCGCGGCGTCGCGGCGAAGATCAATCTACGCGACACGTAATCGCGTCAGGCACCCGAATCAAGGAGGGCTGATTGTCGCTGACATAGCCGGCTCCTTGACGAGCGGGGTGCGCGCGATGGAGAGGACGTCGAGGTTGGCCCAGTCGCCGGTCCAGAGCTTGATGTAGTCGTCGGCCTTCAGGAACACGGGGCGATCGGGAATGGTGTAGTCTTTCGGCGCGTGCCACCCGCCGTCGACCCAGTCGGGGAGGTTCGGGCCGAAGGTGACGCGGTCCTTGCGGCCGACGAGG
>JBMSWZ010000085.1:0-6486 GCA_049425105.1 Cephaloticoccus sp. | reverse complement strand
TGGCCATAGAGCTCAGCCACCTTGTCCCAGGCCGCGCCGTAGTGCAGCAGGTCGAAAATAATCCAGCGGCCCAGCGGCTCGGCCGCGTAGCCGATGTAGTAGCCCGCCACGCCGCCGGCCACGGACCCGACCGCACACCAGAGGGCGAACTTGAACGAGCGTTTTGGCGCCCCCATGCACAGCGCCAAGAGCAGCACATCGGGCGGGATGGGGAAGAAGGACGACTCCGCAAAAGCGATCAGCACCAGGGCGACGACGCCGTAGGGCGTGTCGGCCCAGTGCAGCACCCACGCGTAAAGGCGCTTCAGGAGATTGGGCTTCGGGGCGGGGGCGGGAGCGGAATCGGCCATGGGTGGAAATAAAAAAGGCAGGTTTCGGGGGAAACCTGCCAGAAAGGTGGAGAGGTGGACTCAGACCTCGGGGGTGGTCTTGCGGAGACCCTGGACGCGATCGCCTTCCTTCCACTGGCCGCGCTTGCGGAGAAGCTCGACGCGCTCGAAGCGCTTGAGGACGTTGCGTTTAACGACGATTCCCTTGGAACCTTGGAGGCTGTTGTGCTGCGACATGGCGTTGAAAGGTGATGAAAGTTAAGTGCTAAAGGGGCGATGAGTTAGTGGTCCCCCGGGCCCATGACAAGTATTTTTCTCCCACGCGTGCGGCGGCGACCACCACCCACTCGGGGGCCGCATAAGGGTGGGCGGCGAGGACCAGTGCCTCCAAGGCACCGGCCTGGTCGGGCAGGACCTTGAAGGTCAGGCGATACTCCTCCGTGGTTTCAACTCGGCTCTCCCACCGGTAGGTGGAGGTGATGGGGCCGTCGATCTGGGCGCAGGCGGCCCCGCCGCGGGTGACGGCGGCCTGGGCGAGGGTCTCGGCGTCGGCCCGGGTGGCGACGGTGGTCCACGCGATGAGCATCAGGAAGGTTTCCCGTGCGGTGGCGGGGACGGCAAGCGGGAATATACCCTTGACGTAGCGGGGCATTGGCCTACCTATCGCCGGTTTCACTTTCGCCAACATACAGTTATGAGAGACGACTATATCAAGGACGCCCTGAAGGTCATTCCCGACCCGAACCTGCTTATCAACGTGGTTTCGCACCGCGTGAAGCAGCTCAAGCGGGGCAATCGCCCGCTCGTTGAGTCGCTCGAGAAGCTCTCCTCCGAGGATGTCGCCCTGCGCGAGATCATCGAAGGCAAGATCAGCTTCGAAGCCGGCGAGAACTGATCGCCGGTTCCCGGATTTCCCGAGCGGCCCCGCGCGATTGCCGGAGCCGCTTTTTTGTGCCCCTCTTTCCCCCTCATGTCCGCCAAGGCCAAAGACAAGGACCGTTACACGGAAGTCCGCAACGCGAAGGCGCTACGGGACTACTTCGTGGACGAGCGCTTTGAGGCGGGCGTGGCGTTGCGCGGCACGGAGGTGAAGTCGATTCGCGCCGGCCGGGCGCAGATCAACGATGCCTTCGGTCGTTTCGAAAAAGGTGAGCTCTGGCTCCATGGCGCGCACATTGAGCAATACGCGTTTGGCAACATCCACAATCACGACGCGCGCCGGATTCGGAAATTGCTCCTGCACCGGCATCAGGTGCGGAAGATCACCCAAGCGCTCGAGGCCGGCGGCCGGGCGCTCATCCCGTTGCGGCTCTATTTCAAGGGCGCCTTGGTAAAGGTCGAACTCGGCCTGTGCACCGGCAAGAAGCTGTTCGACAAGCGCGAAACGGTGAAGAAGAAGGTGCAGGAACGTGAAATCGACAAGGAGATGAAGATCCGACGCGCATGAGCTCTCCGGCCACCATTACGGTTTCCGTGCCCGGCAGCACCTCGAACTGCGGCGCCGGTTTCGATACACTCGGGCTGGCCGTCAACCTGCGCAATCGCGTGACGGTGTCGCGCGCTGAAGGCACCGGCGCGCCGGTGCCCGTTCGCGCGGCCGACGGTCGCGCGCAGGCCATGGTGGCCGCCGCGGCGGAGCGCTTTTGGGCGGAAACCGGGACGACGCCTTTTGCCTTTTCCTACCAGATCGACGGCGAAGTGCCCCCGACGCGCGGCTTGGGTTCGAGTGTCACGGTGCGGGCGGGCATCGTCGCGGCGCTCGACCACCTGGCCGGCACCGCCGTGGGCCGCGAACGGTTGGTCGGGCTGGTCACGGCGCTGGAGGGACATCCCGACAATGCCTCGGCGGGTATCCTCGGTGGATTTTGTGTCGCACGCTGCGATCCCGCGACGGGCGCTTATGTCGACACCGTGCGCATACCCGTGCCTGACGAACTCATCTTCGTGACCGCGTCGCCGCTCTTGGAGGTTTCAACGCATGCGTCGCGCGGCACGCTGCCGGCACAGCTGCCGTATTTCGACGCGGTGAAGAGCATCAACAGCGCGACCTACTTCGTCGCGGCCATGGCGACGGGTGACTTCGACCGGCTGCGCCACGCGATGGGTGACTTTATGCATGAACCTTACCGGCTGCCGGGGATCCCGGGCGCGGCGGGAGCGATCGCCGCCGGCGTCAAGGCTGGCGCGCTCGCAGGCTGGTTGAGCGGGAGTGGTTCCAGCGTCATGTGTGCAAGCCGTCGCAGCGAGGCGGACGCGGTCGTGGCGGCGATGCGGGCGGTGTTTGCGGCCGATGGACAAGCCTGTGAGGCCGCGATCCTGCACGCAGACAATGAAGGCCTGCGGTTAGGCTGACAGTTTCGGGCGGGTGGCCGGTTCCGGCCAGTGCTCGACAATCAGTGTGCCCAGCACCTGCCACCGAAAGGGCTTGGGCACGACCGCCTTCAGCGCCGGAAGGTCTTCAAGGTAGGCGTCGGACAAGCGCAGGGGGTGCCCCGTGATCATGAAAAACGGGACGTTCGGCAGCCGCGGGGCGGCGCGGCGGATGAACTGCGCGCCGTCGAGAACCGGCATGAAGTAGTCGGTGACCACGGCGCCCACGTCCAACTCCGGCAAGGCGTCGAGTGCCTCCAGCGGGCACGTAAAAGCCACGATGGGGAGGCCGAGGTTTTCCGAGAGCAACTGGGAGAGCAGTTCACCATAGGACTGCTCGTCGTCCACGATGAGGATGCATTTGCCCGCGTTGCCGGAGCTCACAACCCGGCGACCTTGGGCGATCGACGGGCACTTGGCAACCGCCACGGCGGCGCTTGTCAACGCGGTGGATTGCGCCGAGCCTGCGCGGATGCTGCACATCGTGCTGTTTCAACCCGAGATCGCGCCCAACACTGGCAACATTGGCCGGCTGTGCGCGTTAACGCGCTCGCGCCTGCACCTGATCCATCCGCTCGGTTTCGTGGTCAACGACCGCAACCTGCGTCGGGCGGGCATGGATTACTGGCGCTCCCTGGATGTGCACGAGCATGCGGATTGGGCGGCGTTTCGAACAAGCCCGGCGGCACCGCAGCGGCTGTGGCTGTTCACGACCAAGACCACGCAACGGTTCTGGGACGTAGCGTTTGCGGACGGCGACGGATTGGTTTTTGGCAACGAAGGCCACGGCGCGCCGGAGTGGCTGCACGAAGAAATCGGCGCGGGTCGACGGGTGACCATTCCGCAGCGCAACCCGGAGTTGCGCTCGTTGAACCTCAGCACGGCGGTGGGCATCGCGACTTACGAGGCGATCCGCCAACTCGGTGGGTGAGGCTGAAACCTCACGCAGAGGCGCGGAGACGCGGAGGGAAAATTCAGAAGCCAGGAAACCAGGAAGCCGAACTACCTGGATTCATGGCTTTGGAATTCAGTGGAATCCCGCGATCACCGGGTGGGTTTTCCGGCGTGGCTTGCCAGGTGGACCGTCCCGTCCCGGGGCGGTGGTTCGAGTATTGAGGCAGTGATTATCACGCAGAGCTGAGGAGAGAAATTCAGAAGCCAAAAAGCCATGAATCGGATTTCCTGGTTTCCTGGCTTCAGAATTTTTCATCTGCCTCAGGGGTTTGCCTCGAAGCGGATGAATGGAATCTCACGCCGAGGCGCGGAGACGCAGAGAGAAACTCAAAAGCCAGAAAGCCACATATTCAGACTTCCTGACTTCTTGGCTTCAGAATGCTTAATTCCGTTCAGGCGCTGGCCTCGACGCGGGGGATGGCGCTGATGAGCTTTTGCGTGTAGGGGTGCTTCGGCTGCTCCATGATTTGGACGGCGTCGCCCAGCTCCACGATTTTGCCCTGATACATGACCGCGATGCGGTCGGAGATGTGCTTCACCACCGAGAGATCGTGCGCGATGAAGATCATGGTGAGGTTCATTCGGCGGACGAGACTGGCGAGGAGGTTGAGAATCTGCGCCTGAATGGAGACGTCGAGGGCGGACACCGGTTCGTCGGCGATGATGACCCGCGGCTCGAGGGCCAGGGCGCGGGCGATGGCGATGCGCTGACGTTGGCCGCCGGAGAACTCGTGCGGGTATTTCTGCATGTGGCGCGGGGAGAGTCCGACCAACTGCATCAACTCCGTCACCCGGGCGGTGACTTGCGCCGGCGGACAGACTTTGTGGACCAGGAGCGGCTCGGCGAGGGTGGCGAACACCGTCATGCGGGGGTTCAGCGACGCGTAGGGGTCCTGAAACACCATTTGCAGGGCGCTGCGGGTGGCGTGAATTTCCTTGGCGGAGCTGGCGGTGAGGTTGCGCCCCTCCAGCACGACCGTGCCCCCGGTGGTCGGCACGAGCTGCATGATGGTGCGTGAGAGGGTGGATTTGCCCGAACCGGATTCACCGACCAAGCCCAAGACCTCGCCCTCGCGAATCTGGAGGCTGACACCGTCGACGGCTTTAACGACCCCGGTTTCCCGCTTGAAGAAGCCACCGGAGCGAATGGCGAAATGGGTCTTCACGTCGTTGAGCTCGATCTTGACGTCCCCCAGCTGGCGGGGCGGCGCGTCGCTGAGCGACGGAGTTTCCGGCGGCAGTTGGAAGCGCGCCAGCAGTTCCTCCTCGGTGATCGGTTTCGAAAGGTCGGGCGGCAGGCCCGGGATGGCGTAAAGATCGGCCCCCTTGGGCTGCAGGGCCGGGATGCATTTTTGCAGCGCCTTGGTGTAGGGATGCTGCGGGTTGGTAAAGAGCTGGCGGGTGGGGGCGGACTCCACGATGCGACCGGCATACATGACCTGAGTGCGGTCGCAGAGACCGGAGACGACGGCGAGATCGTGCGTGATGAAGATCACACCCATGCCCATCTCGCGCTGCATCTTGCGGATCAGGTCGAGGATTTGGGCCTGCACCGTCACGTCGAGCGCGGTGGTCGGCTCGTCGGCGATGAGGATGTCCGGCTTGGTGATGAGGGCCATCGCGATCATCACGCGTTGGCGCATGCCGCCGGAGAATTCGTGCGGGAAGGCATTGAGGCGCTTGGCGGCGTCCTTGATGCCGACCGCCTCCAGCATTTGCAGGGCGCGGTCCATGGCCTCGGCTTTCGGCACCTGGTCATGGATGCGCAGGGGCTCGATGATCTGGTCGCCAATCCGCATGAACGGATTGAGTGACGTCATCGGGTCTTGGAAGATCATCGCGATGCGCTTGCCGCGGATGCGGCGCGCCTCGGCCGGGGTGCATTTCAGCAGGTCGACGCCGTCGAACATGGCCGTGCCGCTCTCAATCCGCCCGGGCGGTTGCGGCACGAGGCCCATGAGCGAATAGCAAGTCACGGACTTGCCGGAACCGGACTCGCCGACGATGCCGAGCGTCTCGCCGCAATCCAGATCGAAGCTCACTCCATCGACCGCCCGATACACTCCGTTGCGAGTATGGAAATAGGTGCGGAGGTCTCGGACGGATAGAATCGGCATGGTTATGACACAAGAGGGTGGTTGCGGGGCGCCGGCGCGGGCAATGCTAAACTGCCTGCTGCAGGTGGGGGACGAGGGCGGCCGCGACTTGGTCCGGCAATAGTTCGACCAAGGCCCCGCCGCCCGTCTCGGGACATCCCGGTGGCTGGAGAATGGTGACAGGTGCTTCGAAAACCGGTCGGGTCCGCACGGGATTGGTCGGCCCAAAGAGCGCGACGAGCGGCACGCCCAGGGCGTTGGCTAGGTGCATGCCGCCAGTGTCGTTGGTGACGAGGACGGTGCAGCGCTGGAGTGCTTCGCAGTATTCACGAAGGTTGGTGCGTCCGGCGAGATTGTCCACCGACCGGCCGCAGCGCGCGGAGATCTCGTCTGTGATCGCCCGGTCCGTGGCGGTGCCAAAAAGCACGACTTTGGCGTTGGCGGGCAGCCGGCCGATCAGGTCGCACCAATGGGCCACGGGCCAGCGCTTTTCGGGATTGTTTTCGGAGCCGGCGATCAGGCCGACAACGAGTCCGTCGCCGCGCGGCGGCGAGGCCAAGGGGCTGAGGTCAGGCGAGGCCTCGAGTCCAAAGTGGGTGAGAAAGTGCGTCCACAGCTCCAGTTGATGGTGACGGGTCTCGTCAAAATCCCCCGGCACATGAAAACCATGGGTGAGCAAGGGCCGCCGCTTGTCGGGTCGCACGAGCCCAAAGCGCTGGAGCGCACCGGCCAACCAG
>JBMSWZ010000084.1:0-6535 GCA_049425105.1 Cephaloticoccus sp. | reverse complement strand
CCCGACCATCCTCGACATGGCCGGCGTCGACATTCCTGACGCCGTCGACGGGCGCTCGCTGCTCCCCATCGTGCAAGGCCAGAAGGCCAAGCGCGGCCGCGATCTCCTCTTCGGCGAACACAGCGGCGGCCAAGCCAACCACTGGATCATTCGCGGCCAGCACAAATATGTTTGGTATGCGCCGACGAACGAGGAGCAGCTGTTCGACCTCGCCGCCGACCCCGGCGAGACCAAGGACCTCTCCGCCGACACCGATGCGCTCGCGCCCTTCCGCGATCTCCTCGCCGACCGCCTCAAGGGCCGCACGGACTACACCTACGACCGCACCAAGCTCAAACCCTGCGCCAACGGTCAACCGAGCGTGTTTTGGCCCGGCCGGAACTAGGCCCTGCGTTCAACCGCGGTCGGCCGTGAGTTCATCGTAGGCCGCGCCGAGGTTCATCGCCATTCGGTTGGGCAGCGGCTGATGGAAATCGGGGAAGCCCGGGAGATTGTCCAACGGGACAATGGTTTCGCGCGACTCACCCGCGGCGATGCGCTGGCTCACCTGTTCCAGCAGGCCGCTGAGGTAGTCGCGGAAAACCAGCAGGTCGCCGTGCTCCACCTGCACGTCGAACTTCGCGCCGCTGTGTCCGCAAATGTAGATCGCATCGCGCGGGTAAGTCTGTGCCGCGGTTTCCAACACGGTAATCCAATGACGCAGATTCGCCCCCGCCGGGCGGTCGACGTAGGGGTAGATCCGGTTGAAAACCAAGTCGCCCAGGTGGACGACGTTGGCGTTCTCAAAGTGCACGATCGCGTCGCCGCTGGTGTGCGCCGCACCAAAGTAGGTCGCCGTCACCACCTCGTCGCCCAGTTCCTGCCGCCACGATTGGTCGAAAGTCACGTCCGCTGTCACCACCTCATCGGGTCGATCTACCCCGGCCCGCTGCAGCGCCGGCACGTTGGCCTGCGCCACCAGCAACTTGGCCGTGGCGGGGTCGGCGTGGCAACGCGGGCTCTACTTCGAATCCGGCGGCCAACCGGCCCATCGCGCCGCCTAGACCGACCCGGAGGTCAACCGGCGCGGGGGAAATTTCTTCGCCGACACCCTTGGGACCATGGAGGACTCGTGGACCCGCCCACGCTACCCCGGCTACCTCCACCTGCAGGATCACGGCGGTGACGTCGTGCGCGACTATCTGCTCGGACGCATCGACCACCACGCCGCACTCGCCGACCTCAACCGGCTCTACCGCGAATCCCTCGTTTCCCCGAACTAACCATGGACCTCGACCAGCGCACCGCGATCATCACCGGCGCGGCCTCCGGCATCGGCGCCGCGACCGCCAAACTCTTTGCCCGCCACGGCGCCCGCGTGCTGGTGGCCGACCTCGACGAGCCCAACGGCGAGCGCGTCGTCCAGGAAATCGCGACCGCGGGGGGCGAGGCCCGATTCGTCGCGACGGATGTTTCCCGCGCCGCCGACGCGCGCCGGGCGGCCCAAGCCGCGCTGGATGCCTGGGGGCGCATCGACATCCTCTACAACAACGCCGCGCCGACGCGGCTCTGCAACGAGCGCGACCGCCCGGTGCACGAACTGGAGGAAGAGGTCTGGGACACGATGATCGACGTCGCCCTCAAGGGCGCCTACCTCATGGCCAAGGCCGTCCTGCCCGCGATGATGACGCAGCAGCGCGGGGTCATCCTCAACACGTCGACCATCGACGCCTTGATCGCCGAACCCGGGGTGGACAGTTACACCGCCGCCAAGGGCGGCATCATCGCCCTCACCCGGGCGATGGCGCTCAACTACGCGAAACACGGGGTCCGCGTGAACACCATCCGCCCAGGCGACGTCATCACCGAGTGCCAGCAAGGCTGGTATCAGGATCCCCCGCGCCGCGCCCGAAGCCACCCATCTCACCCGGCTCGGCCAGCCGGAGGACATCGCCGAACTCGCCCTTTTTCTCGCCAGCGACCGCGCCGCGTTCATCACCGGCAGCAACCTCGTGATCGACGGCGGCTTCACCGCCTTCAAGACGCAGGGCGGGGGCGATTTCTTTCGCGCGGAGTGATCCGGCCGGCATTCCCGGCGGAAATGAGGCGGATTCCTGTAAATTTTATCCGCACTAATGCGTATTGGCAACGGCGCGGAACCGGCTACGTTGGTCTGGTTCTGTGAGCCTGACCAGCCACCAAGCAATGTTAGTCGTGATCATCATTCTCGTGCTCTTGAGCGCCCTCGTGGCGACCGACCCGGATTCCCCCGGGGGCGGCCGCTAAGGGCGCGTCGCGTCCGGCTGCAGCCGGAGCCCGAGCAGAATGATGAGGCCCAGCAAGAAAAACCCGCCGTTCACGAAAGCGGCCGTGCGATAGCCGTGCCACGCCGCCAGCCAGCCAAAAACCGGCTGGCCGATGACGGCGGCCAATTTCGCGAAAAATCCCCAATACCCAAAGAATTCCCCCGCGCGGCCCGCCGGCGTGAGGAGCGACACCACGGCGCGGCCGCCTGATTGGAGCGATCCCATCGCAGCGCCCGCCAGCGCGCCAATCACATAAAATTCCACCTTGGTCGTGCAGGCGGCCGCCCAGACACTGACCACGATCCATTGCACCAGCGAAACCGCGAGGGCGACCCGCGGTCCCGTGCGGTCCTGCAGCACGCCAAAGCCCCAGGCCCCGGCCACCCCCGCGAGCTGCAGCACCACGAAAAGCTGGATGCTCTCCGCCTGCGCCATGGCCAGCACCTCCGTAGCAAACGGCGCGGCAAACGCCACGATGGCCGTCAGGCCCGCCATGAAGCAGAGCATGGCCGCAAAAAATCCCAGCAGCAGCCGATGGCGCGGCAACTCATGCGCCATGGTCCGCAACTGCCCCCCGCCGAGGCGCAGCCAGGTCTCGCCGGTCGCGATGGCCCGCCGCCGAGCCCGCTCGCGCAGCATCAGGGTCGGCAAACACGCCACGAGGAAGAACCCGCCCGTCATCACAAAGGTCCACGGCACGCGGCCGGGGCCGCTGTTGATGATCACCAGCGCGAGCACGAGGCTCAGCAGGCCGCCAAGGTAGCCGAAGCTCCAGCCGTAGCCGGAGATCCGGCCGACATTCGACGGCGTGCTGATCTCCGGCAAAAAACTCGCGCAGAGGTTTTCTCCCAGGGAAAACGCGATGTTGGCGATCACCACGATGCCCAGCGCAAGCCAGACGTCGCCCGCGCCGGCAAACCACAGCAGCATCGTCGCCGTCGCGCACACGCCCGCCATCGCCATGAGCAACCCCTTTTTGCGCGCCGTCACGTCCGCCACCGCGCCGATCAACGGCGAGACCAGGATGACCGCGACCTGCGAGACCGCGAGCGCCGTGCCCCACCACCCCGGCGCCCGGCTGTCGCCCGCCGCGATCACGCCGATGAACCACGGCGCGAACACCACCGTGATGATGATCGTGGTGAAGGCCGAGTTGGCGAAGTCGTAGCAGCACCAGCCAAAGATCTCCCGCCGGCGCACCGGCGGCGGCTCCGCGGGGGAATGCGTCGGACCGGCCACGCGGCGAAACAAGCCGGACCGCGCCCCCGAGGCAAGTGTCTTGGGGGGCCGCGCCTTCCGTGACAATTTTCCGCCCGGGAAAACGCCGCTTGCATGTGCGGCCGAGTCAGGGTTCGCTGCGCCGCGATACTGACATGCCGGATTCTTCCTTTTCCTCCCCGCTCGCGCTGCTCCGACGCGCCGCCACCGCCGTCATGCAGTGGTTTGACTCTGATTACTGCCCGGATGGCGCCGAAGCCATGCGCAACGAGCCCGACCGCGTGGACTGGGTCCGCGTCATGCCCTTCGTCTTCCTGCACGCCGGCTGCCTGGGCGTGATCTGGACCGGGGCCAGCGCCTTCGCCGTCTGGACCGCCGTAGCCCTCTATTTCATCCGCATGTTCGCCGTGACCGGCGTGCACCACCGCTATTTTTCCCACAAGACCTACAGCACGTCACGCTTCGGCCAGTTCCTGCTGGCGATCTTCGCCGGCACCACCGTGCAGCGCGGCTCGCTCTGGTGGGCCTACCACCACCGCCACCATCACCTCCACAGCGACGACCCGGAGGACGCCCATTCGCCGCACGTGCACGGTTTCTGGTGGTCCCATATCGGCTGGATCACCAGCCGCCGCAATTTCCCGACCGACTACACCAAGATCAAGGACCTCGCGAAATTCCCCGAGTTGGTGTGGCTCAACCGCTTCGACCTCGTCGTTCCCATCCTCTTCGCCGTGTCGCTCTTCGGGCTCGGCGAGGTGCTCGCCGCCCACGCGCCGCAGCTCGGCACCAACGGCTGGCAGCTCCTCGTCTGGGGCTTTTTCATGAGCACGACCTTCCTCTTCCACGGCACCGGCTGTATCAATTCCATGGCGCACCTCATGGGCCGGCGCCGGTTCAAGACCTCCGACGACTCGCGCAACAGCGCCATCCTCGCCCTGATCACGCTCGGCGAAGGCTGGCACAACAACCACCACCGCTACCAGTCCTCGACCCGCAACGGCTTTTACTGGTGGGAATTCGACCCGACCTACTACGGGTTGAAGCTCCTGTCCTTCACCGGTTTCATCCACGGTCTCAAGCCCGTGCCGCGCAGCGTCCTGGAGGAAGGCGCGCACGCCGACCACCACGCGTCGGTCGAGGCCGCCATCAAGGCCGCGCAGGCCCTCCCGCATTATTCTTCGCTGCGTCACGTCGTCCCCACGGCCGCCGCCATCGCCGTCGCCACCGCCACCGCCAACCCGGCCCTGCTGCCGCAGAAGAAGGACGGCCCCGCCGTGCACAAGGACGTCACCGAGCTCGCGCACGAGCTCCGGGCCCAAGGCCCGGAAAATCCCCCGGTGATATGAATCCGGCGGTGTGGGCCGACCGTAGTGACGGGAAACATCACCGTCACCCATGACCAAGACCGCCATCATCGGCACGGGCATCGCCGGCCTCGGCTGCGCACACTTTCTCCACGCCACCGACGACCTCTGGCTCTTTGAGCAGGGCGGCCACGTCGGCGGCCACACCAACACCGTCACAGCCCCGGAGCCGGGCACGGGCCGCGCGGTGCCCATCGACACGGGTTTCATGGTGTTCAACCGCGTGACCTACCCGCTGCTCACGCGGCTCTTTGACGAGCTCCGCGTGCCCGTCAAGCGCACCACCATGTCCTTCAGCGTGCGCCACGCCGACAGCGGCCTCGAGTTCTGCGGCTCGTCGCTCAACCACCTCTTCGCCCAGCGCAAGAATCTCCTGCGCCCACGCTTTTACCGCATGCTGCACGCCGTGCACCGGTTCAACCGCGAGGCCGTGCAGGCCCTCGGCGATCCCGCCATCCACGAGATCACGCTGGGCGACTACGTCGCGCAACGCGGCTACGGCGACGACTTCCTGCGCCTCTATCTCACGCCGATGAGCTCGGCGGTCTGGAGCACGCCGCCGGACCTCATGCTGCGGTTTCCCGCGGCCAAGCTCCTGCGCTTTTTCCACAATCACGGCTTCCTCGGACTGCACACCCAGCACCCGTGGTGGACCGTCGACGGCGGCGCCCGCGAATACGTCAAGCGCCTCACCGCGCCGTGGCGCCAGCGCATCCGCACCGAGCTGGGCGCAAACCGTACCGACCGGCGCGACGGCCGCGGGCGCGTGCACACCGCGGACGGCGCGCACGAGGATTTCGACCGCGTCATCCTCGCCTGTCACGGCGACCAGGCCCTGCGGCTGCTCGACGCGCCAACCCCGGCCGAGCAGGCTGTGCTGCGCGAGTTTCGCTATCACCCCAACATGGCCACGCTGCACACCGACACTGATGTCATGCCGCGCACGCGCCGCGCCTGGTCGAGCTGGAACTACGAGGTGAACCATGATGACGCCGGCCGGCCCTCCACCGCGACGCACTACTGGATGAATTCGCTCCAAGGCGTCTCGGATCGCGAAAACTATTTCGTCACCATCAACCGCCCGGAAGCCATCAACCCCGCGAAGGTCCTGCGGCGCATCGCCTACGAGCACCCGTTGTTCAGCCTCGGCGCCGTGCGCGCCCAGTCGGCGATTCCGGACCTCAACGCCGCCGCGGCGGGCACCACCGAGACCTATTTTGCCGGGGCGTGGCAGCGTTACGGCTTTCACGAGGACGGGCTTTTCAGCGCCCACCGGCTATGCACGCAACTGCGCCGGTGCGATCCCTGGCCGCAGCCGGCGACCGCCACGCCCGCCCCGCCGCCGGCGCTGGCCCCGGCCGCCTGACGCGATGCGCTCCCGCCTCTACGAATGCCGCATGGCCCATGCGCGCTTCGCGCCGAAGCCGCACGCGTTCGCCTACCGGATCTTCCTGTTCGCGCTGGATCTCGACGAGGTGCCCGCGCTCAGCCAGCGGCTGCGGCTCTTCTCCGCCGGCCGGCGCAATCTCTACTCGTTCCGCGAGGGCGACTACCTGCCGTTGTACGAACCGGTGCACGCCGGGACCCCGATCGCCGGCGCCGGCGGCGGGCTCAAGGCCCGCGTGCTCGCGCAGCTCGCGGCCCCCGGCCTCGACCTCACCGGCG
>JBMSWZ010000083.1:0-6547 GCA_049425105.1 Cephaloticoccus sp. | reverse complement strand
TCGATTTCAGTCTCGTAGTTCCAGACGTTGATCAAGAGGTGCTCGCGGGTCTGCACCCGGCCGCGCCGCTCCATCAGGAGGCGCAGCAACTTGAATTCCGTGGCGGTGAGGTCGATGGGCCGGCCATGCAGGGTCACCTCGTGGCGCGCGACGTCGAGGGTGATGGAGCCGACCTGCAGGAGTTTGACCTCAGCTTGTCCCCCCTCGCCGGTGCGACGGAGGATAGACTGCACGCGAAGAACCAACTCCTTGGTGCTGAAAGGCTTGCTGACATAATCGTCGGCGCCGCTCTCGAGGCCTTGGATCCGATCACCCTCCTCGGCCTTGGCGGTGAGGAAAATGACGGGGACGCTCTTTAGGGCGGGATCCGTGCGCAGCATCCGGCAGATTTGAATGCCGTTCAGCTCGGGCATCATCACATCAAGAATGACCAAGTCGGGCAGAAAGGTGCGGGCAAAACCGACGCTGGCGTTCGGGTTATTGATCGCCTCGACTGTGAACCCCTTTGACTTGAGGGTGTAGGCCAGCAGGTCCGTGACATCCGGCTCATCGTCCACCACCAGGATTTTCTTGGATTTTGTCTCTGACATGGTCCGTTGAGCCTATTGTGCCTAAGGTGTCACACGAGTGAAATCAGCACCCGTTTCACAAATGTTACAACGGTAAAAGCGCGGTTGGCGCCCTACTCGCCCGGGGTCGTTTGGGGTGCGGCTTGGCCCCGGCGATGCGCCGACAGATGAATCATCAGCACGCTGATATCGGACGGGTTCACGCCGCTGATGCGGCCGGCCTGGCCGAGCGTGAGCGGCCGCAGCGCGTGGAGCTTTTGGGCGCCCTCCTTGCGGAGTCCGCGCAGGGCGAGAAAGTCGAAGTCCGGCGGGATGCGAATAGCCTCCACATCGGCCATGCGCGCGATCTGCCGGCGCTCGCGCTCCAAGTAGCCTTGGTAGCGCACCCGGTAGAGCACTTCCTCGCGGATGGTGGCGTCGAGTTTCTGAAATTCGGCGGGCAGCGCTTGGTCGGGTTCGCCGCGCCGAATCAAGTCACCCCAAGTCTTGCCGCCATGTCGCTCCCGCTCCAGCCAAGCCTGCCAGTGGCCTTGAGTGGCGAGCTTGGCCTCAATTCTACCTAAGCGACTGGAGGATAATAGATTAAGACGCTTGGCGTGGTGACTCAAACGGGCCTCGGCGCTGCCGTGATTGAAGAGCAGGCGGTGCTCCGCGCGGCTGGTAAACATGCGGTAGGGTTCAGATGTACCTTTGGTCACCAGGTCGTCGATCAATACCCCAATATAGCCCTCGTGGCGGCCGATAATCAGGGGCTCGCCTCCCCTCACCTTTTGGACGGCGTTAACCCCGGCGACCAAGCCTTGGCAGGCCGCTTCCTCGTATCCAGACGTGCCATTGATTTGGCCGGCGAAAAAGAGATTTTCGACCTTCTTCGATTCGAGCGAAGCGAAGAGCTGGGTGGGCGGCGCGAAGTCGTATTCGACGGCATAGGCCGGCCGCAGCAGATGGGCGTTCTCCATGCCGGGCACGCTGCGCACCATGGCGAGTTGGACCTCGAACGGCAGGCTCGTGGAAAGTCCGTTGACGTAGTATTCGTTGGTGGAGCGCCCCTCGGGCTCGAGGAAGAGCAAGTGGCGGGGTTTGTCGGCGAACCGCACGAACTTGTCCTCGATGCTCGGACAATACCGGGGCCCCACCCCTTCGATTTCGCCGCCATAAAGCGCCGAGCGATTCAAGTTCTCGCGGACCAGACGCGCGGTCTCCTCGGTGGTATGGGTCATCCAGCACGAGATCTGGTTGGTCCCCGGGGTCCAACCGAGCCGGGTTTCCCCGGTTTGTTCCACGTGGAACAACGCATCCGGATCCCGGGTGTCGTGGAACGCAAACAGCGTTGGCTCGGCGTCGCCGCGCTGTTCTTGCATTTTGGAAAAGTCCAAGCTGCGGCCCAATAACCGCGGCGGCGTCCCGGTCTTCAGGCGCTGTAATTCGATCCCGGCCTCGAGAAAACTGCCCGAGAGTGTCTTGGCCGAAAAGTCGCCCAGGCGGCCGCCTTCATTCTTATTCCGGCCGATATGCATCAGGCCGCGCAAAAATGTGCCCGTCGTGACGACGACAGTTCGGCCGTGAAACTCCAAATCGAGGTTGGTCTTCACGCCCACGACGCGGCCGCGGTCAAAGATCAGTCCTGTCACCAAAGCCTGAAAGACTTCCAGCTTGGGCTGCAGCTCGAGTGTATGCTTGAGCCGATGTTGATAGGCTTTCTTGTCGCATTGGGCGCGCGGCGACCGGACCGCCGGGCCCTTGGACTCATTCAAGAGACGAAACTGGATGCCGGTCAGATCGGTGTTGATCGCCATCTCACCCCCCAGGGCGTCGATCTCGCGGACGATCTGGCCCTTGGCTTGGCCGCCGATCGCCGGGTTGCAACTCATCTGGGCGATCGTGTCGATATTGCCGGTGTGGAGCTGGGTCGCGGCACCCATCCGCGAAGCCGCCAATCCTGCCTCCACGCCGGCTTGGCCGGCGCCGCAGACGATCACCTCATAGGGTGTTTGATTGTATTTCACGGCCGGTTTATTTCCCGATGCAGAAGCTGGCGAAGAGCTGATCGAGCATCCGTTCATTGTCTACCTTGCCAGCGATCTCACCCAAACTCGCCAATACACCGCGTAATTCAGTCGAAACTAACTCAATGGGCTGCTGCGACTTAAGATTTTCGCAGGCTAGGGCCAGGCCTTCACTAGCGCGGACCAAAGCATCGGCGTGGCGAGCGTTGATAGCGATCAAGTCAGCCCCCAGTTCCACGTGGAACGACTGGGCCCGGGCGGCCAGGGCTTGCTTAAGTTCGTCCAGTCCCTGCCTGGTAAGGGCAGAGATCTCGACCCGCGCAAAATCGGACCACGCGGTAACGGTCTGGGGGTCGGCCGGCAAATCCAGCTTATTCAACACGAGCAGAGCCCGCTTGGGCTCCAGCTGCGCCAGAACCTCGGGAGGCAAGGCGGGTGGGGGGCGGCTGCGATCCAGCACGAGCAAAACGAGATCGGCCTCGGCCAAGCGATCGAGCGAGAGCGCGATTCCCCGTCGTTCAATCGCCTCCGGAGTCGGATTCAAGCCGGCTGTATCGACCAAACGCAGGCAATGCTCCCCGAGCAGGATGCGTTCCTCCAGGTAGTCGCGCGTCGTGCCGGGCGTGTCGCTGACCAAAGCGCGCTCTCGACCCACCAAAGCATTGAGGAGAGAACTTTTACCGGCGTTGGGTTCACCGAGGATAACCACCCCAAGACCATCGCGCAGAATCGAACCGTAATGATTGGTGGCCAATAGCTTGGACACATCGGCTTGCAGCTTCTCCAACTCCTTGAGCACCAGGGATTGATCCTCAGCCGGCAGGTCCTCCTCGGGAAAGTCAATGTAGGCTTCGAGGCGCGCCAGCGCCCCCAGCAGCCGCTCGATCAATTCTGAGACATGGCGGCCCAAGGCACCGCGCAGCTGCTGATTGGCGGCGGCGAGGGCGCGTTCGCCGCGCGCGTGAATGAGATCCATCACCGCTTCCGCTTGGCTCAAATCCATCCGGCCGTTGAGAAACGCCCGCTGGGTGAATTCGCCGGGCTCGGCCAGGCGACAGCCCCGGGCGATCAAGTCCTCCAGCATGCGCTGGGCGAGGTAGGGGTTGCCGTGACAGGTGATCTCCAAGGTGTCCTCGCCGGTATAGGAGGCCGGACCGCGGAAAAACGTGCACAGTAGGTCGTCGAGAAGCGTCCCGGCGCGATCCCGGTAGTCGGTCCGCTGCGCGAGGCGCGGTGTCGGCTCACCGCCGGTCAGCTCGCGGGCCAGGCGCACGGTATCTTGTCCGCTGATACGCAGGAGTGCGATCGCGGACGTGCCGGCCGGCGTGGCCAGGGCGACGATGGTGTCCTGCGGCGAAGCCATGGCACGCAGGCAACCCGGCGGCCCGGCAAACGCAAAAATAAAAGCGCGGCGACCGCCGCGCGCGGCTGCCTCAGGGGGCCACGACCGTCATGGGCGCAACCCGCACCCCGTCGGCCATGCGGTCGCCGGGATAAACCACCACGCGATCACCGGCGGACAGGCCCGAGATCACTTCGGTCTCCAGACCGTTGCCGTGGCCCACTTCGACCTCGCGCAGCCGGGCCCGGCGGCCATCCAGCACGTAGGTCTGCCACTGCTGGCCGCGTTGAAAGAACGCGCCGGCGGGGGCCTTGAGCACGGCCGGCGCGGACCAGGTGACGATCGCGGCCTCGACCCGATACGAATCCCCGAGGGCTGCGCGCGCCGCCGGAGGGTCGAGCAGGTCGACGATCACGTAGACGCGCTGTTCCTCCACGCCGAGCGAGGAGATTTTGGTGAAGGCGGCGGGCTCGACCACGCGGACCCGACCGCGCAACGGCTCGGCGCCGCCCCACTTGTGCAGCGTGACCGCGGCACCGGGCGCGATGGCCACGGCGTCGCGCGACAACACTTCGATGCGCGCCTCCAGGTCCGTCGGGTCCCCGACTTCCACCAAGGGAAAACCCGCGGGCACGACGCGCTCGCTCTCTTGAAAAACCTTCAGCAATCGTCCGCTGACCGGCGAGGTGATCACGAAGGGCGCATCGTTGCCGTTGTTTTCAACGCCCCGCGCCAGCACCGCGCGCGCCTGGGTCAACTGGTGTTGCGCGACTTGATGGGCGAACTCCGCGGCGCGGGCCTCCTGGTCGGCGCGGGTGGTGCGCAGTTCGGCCGCGTCGAACTCCTGGCGCGAGGCGGAGCCGGAAGTGTAGAGCTTTTGGATACGCTCGAACTCGGTGCGCGCGAGGGTGGCGGTGGCGATGGCGGCCACCTGTTGCGCCGCCACCTGCTCCAGCGTGGCTGTCGCGGCCTGCACCTGCGCCTCGGCCTGCGCGCGGGTGCGGGCGTCGAGCAAATCGGCGCCGCGGGTGTCCAGCATGGCGATGACGGTCTGGCCGGTCTCGACCGCCGTGCCGGGTTTGAGATCGATGCGCCGCAGCAGTCCCGCCACGGGACTGGAGACGGTGTAGCGGTGCTGCAGGCGGGTCATGCCCTCCTCGTTGACCGTGACCTGCAGCGGGCCGGGTGCAACCGTCGCGATCTCCGCGGGCAGCGGTTTGGGCCAGAGCCCGATCACGATCAGCGCGATGAGCGCAGCGCCACCGAGCCAGGGCAGGGCGCGCGTCCAACGGCGGAGGGGCGCCGGTCGATCTGCGCGCGGTGAGGAAGGGAATGCGTTCATGGGAAAATCAGTCGCGGGCCTTGAGCACGCCCACGAGGTCGAGCTGGTTGAGCCGGCGGCAGGCGAGGGTGGCGGAAACGAGTGATGCCACGCTCACCACCAGCACGGCAAACGCGTAGTTCGCGGGCGTGAGGATGAGCGGCAGCCGCACGAACTCGGTGTTGACCGTCTGGAGGATCGCGCCGGCCAGGCCCGAGCCGATGACGAGACCGAGGGGCAGGGCGACCAACGTGAGGATGACGAGTTCGCCGACGAGCACCGCGCCCACCTCGGCCCGCGTGAAACCCACGACGCGCAGCGTCGCGAGTTCGCGCTGGCGCTCGGAAAGTGAAATGCGCGCGCTGTTGTAGATGATGCCAAACGCCACGACGGTGGCGAAGGTGAGGTAGATTTTTTGGATGAGGCCGATGCTTTCGGCGGTGGTTTTGCGAAACCCTTCGCGAATGGCCTGCTTGTTCACGATGGCGCCGGTGCGGGGCGTTTCGCGCACGGCGGCCAGAAACTCCGGCCACGCGCCCGCGGCGACCGCCAAGTAGGCGCCCGTGATGCGATCGCCCTCGCCGAGCAGGCGGTTGAGGGCGTCGATCTCCATGTAGGCGGCGGTGCCCGCGAAGTCCTCCGCCAGTGCGGCCACGGGCACGGTGAACTCCGCGCGCCGGCCGTCGAGCGCGCGCACGCGCAGTGGGTCGCCGGGTTGCACGCGCAGCACTTCGGCAAGTTTGGCGGATAACACGATGCCATGCGCGGGCAAGGTGAGCTGGCGGTCGTGAGCATCAATGATGCGATTCAGCACGGCGTGCGCGGGCAGGCCGATGATGGACAGGCGGCGCACATGGTTGCCGGCGCGCAGTTCCGCCGGCGCGACGCGATTGGGCTCAGCCAGGGTCACGCCGGGCAGTTGTCGCAGGTCAGCCAGGGCCTGGGGCGGGCCCGGTTCGATCAGCGAGGCGATGACGGTCTGCCGTTGCATCAGGTCCCATTGGTAACCGAGGACGTGATCGATGCCGTCGCGAAACGAACTCGGCACCACGAGGATGCCGGTGGCGAGGGCGAGGGCGATGCAGGTGAGGGCGGCGCGGGCGGGGCGGCGTTCGATGTTGCGCAGCGCCATGCGCACCGAGGGCGTGAACGAGCGGCCGAAGCGCAGCCGCTCAAAGAGCGCGGGCCGGTAGCGCGCCGGTGGTTCCGGTCGCATGGCCTCGGCCGGTGGCAGTCGCACGGCGGCGCGGACCGCGCCGCCCACGCCGGCGCTGGCATTGCCGTAGAGGCGCGACATGTCGGTATAGTC
>JBMSWZ010000082.1:0-6564 GCA_049425105.1 Cephaloticoccus sp. | reverse complement strand
TATCTTGGCGAGCAGGCGCTTCGGTGGCTTGCGGGCCGGCCTGGGCGGTGTCGATGAGCGCGAGGGTCTTCTCGTCGATCTCGAGACCCTTGACCGGGCAGCTCAGGGCGACCCAGAGCTTTTGATCGAGGTGTTCGAGGGCGAGGAGATCCTCGCCGGTGCTGAGCGCAACCTGGTCGATGCCGCCGGTGCGAAAGAACGTCCAGGTGTGAGAGGGGGTCGGGCTGGCCATAGGGGGTGGGCTTTGCGGCATCGAGGCCGAATTTGCGCGGGATGGCAATCCGGGGTAAATCACTCCGTGCCGGGGCGCACGAGGGTGATCACGCACTCGAGGTGACGCGTCTGCGGGAAGAGGTCGAAGGGCTGCACGGCCTTGAGGGTGTAGCCGGCGGCAAGGAAGTGCCGGAGGTCGCGCATCTGGGTGGCGGGGTCGCAGGAGACATAGACCACCGCGCGCGGGCCGAAGTTAAAGAGCTGCGAGAGGAAGGACTCGTCGCAGCCCTTGCGCGGCGGGTCGATGATCACGGCGGTGTCGGCCGCCGGGAAGTCGAGCCCGGCGAAGATCGCGGCGGCGTCGCCGGCGAGGAAGGTGGCGTGGCCGATGCCGTTGGCGGCGGCGTTCTCCTTGGCAAAGGCGATGGATGTTGCGCTGAGCTCCACCCCCGCCACGCGCTGGAAGGCGGGCGCGGCGCTGAGGGCGAAAAGCCCGCTGCCGCAGTAGGCGTCGACGAGGCAGGTGGCCCCGCTGGCCGCCGCCTGCTCGCGCACGTAGCCAGTGAACGCGGGCAGGATGAAGGGGTTGTTTTGGAAAAAGTCGCGTGCGAGGAAGCGCAGGCGCAGATCGCCCACCTGCTCGGTGATGACGGCGTCGTAGTCGGTCACGACGCCCTCGTCCGCGTGGCGCAGCAGGAGGGTGGCGTCGCGGCGGAATTCTCCTGCGGCGAGCCGGGCCTGCGTGGTGGCGCGGACCGCCGTGAGCTTCGCGTTGATGTCGGGCGTGGCGATGGCGCATTGGGGCACGTCCACGATGTCGAACCGCGTGCCCTGGCGCAGGAAGCCGATGCCCTCGCGCCCGACCTTGAAGTGCGGCGTGATCTTGGACCGGTAGCCGAATTCGCGCGGCGAACCGATGACGGGGGCGACCGGATGCTCGAGGTCGGCCAGGTGCCGGAGCAATTCCTCGACCTGCTGGCGTTTCCACGCCAGCTGCTCCGCGTAGGCGAGGTGCTGGTATTGGCAGCCGCCGCAGGTGCCGAAAAGGGCGCAGCGCGGCTCGACCCGGTGCGGCGACGGCGTGAGCACGGCCACGAGGTCGGCCTCAGAGAAGTTCTTGTGGTTGCGAAACACCCGCGCGCGCACGCACTCCCCGGGCAGCGAGAACGGCACCATCACCACCCATCCTTCGCTCCGCAGAGCGGAGCTCCGGAGGGCTGGCCCATCCTTTGCGTCGTCGGGGGCGGGCTTGTCGGCGGCCGCCGGGGCGAACGGCGGGAGGGCGACGCGGCCGAGCCCGAGGCCGCGGTTGGTCAGCGTGGTGATCTCCAGCTCCAGCTCGTGGTGGTAGGGAAAGGGATGGTCGTTGAACTTTTTTCGTGGCGGCACAGCGGCGGCAGCGAACACCCCGGGCGGGGCCAAGTCACTCCGTATTTTCTCCGTGCTCTCGGCGGGCGCTGTGTTCAAATCCCCCCGTGGATTCGCCGGAAAAGATCACCAGCCTCCAAAACCCGCGCGTGAAGCAGCTCGTGAAGCTGCGCGACCGCCGTCCGCGGGACGAGGCCGGCGTGTTCCTCGTGGAGGGCTACCGGCAGATCCGGCGTGCGCTCGAGAAGGACGTGAAGCTGCAGGAGGTGTATTTTTCGCGCGAGTGGTTCCTCGGGGAAAACGAGGACGCGTTGCTGGCGCAGGCTGCCGCCGCGGGCGCGACGCTCTGCGAATTGTCGAAGGAGGCTTTCGCCAAGGTCGCCTACCGCGAACGCCCCGACGGCCTGCTGGCGGTGGCGCCGCAGTGGCATCATGGTCTGGATGACCTGGCCCAGATTGTAGGGCGGGGTCTCCGAACCCCGCCGTCCGTGGAGCCCGGCGGGGTCGGCGACTCCGCCCTACAGGCCCGGCCGCCGTTTCTCCTGGTGGTCGAGGCGATCGAGAAACCTGGCAACCTCGGCACCATTTTGCGCAGCGCGGACGCCGCGGGCTGCGATGCCGTGATCGTGTGCGATCCGGTGACGGACATCTTTAACCCCAACGTCGTGCGCGCCTCGACCGGCGTGTTGTTCTCCGTGCCGTTGGTCGTGGCCGAGAGCCGCGAGGTGCGCGCGTGGTTGAAGCAAAAGGGCATTCGCACGGCCGCGACCACGCCGCACTCGGACAACCTTTACACGCAGACCGACCTGACGGGTCCGCTCGCGGTGGTGATGGGCAGCGAGCAATACGGCCTGAGTGAATTCTGGATGAAGGAGAGCGACGTCCTCGTGCGCATCCCCATGGCCGGCCAGGCCGACTCGCTCAACGTGGCCATGGCCACGATCATCACCCTGTTCGAAGCCGTGCGCCAGCGCGGCGCGTGATCACTTTCGCAGTGCCGCCACGAGATCGGCGGTGCCCTGCGCCATGGAAATGCGCGGGCGGTAGCCGAGGTCGCGCTTGGCGGCGGTGACGTCGAACCAGTGGTCGGTGGCGAGTTCCTTGGCGATGAAGCGGGTCATGGGCGGCTCGCCCTTTAATGGGAGCATGCGCCAAAGGGCCTCGGCCACGGCGCCGATCGTGGCGGCGGCGCGGACGGAGATGTGCTTGGTCACGGGCGGCTCGCCCAGGGCCGTGAGCAGGCTGTTGATCCACTCCCAGAGGAAAACCGGCTCGTCGTTGGTGATGAAATACGCGCGGCCGGCGGCCGGGCCGGTCAGGGCGGACTCGGCGGCGAGGTGGGCGTCGACGGCGTTGTCGACGTGCACCATGTCGACGCGGTTGCGGCCGTCGCCCACGATGCGCAGCCGGCCGGCCCGGGCGCGCGCGAGGACACGGGGCACCAGGTGCGGGTCGCCCACGCCCCAAATGAGGTGCGGACGCAGGGCGACGGTGCGGAGCGAATCGGAATTTGCCGCGAGCACCTCGCGCTCGGCGCTGGCCTTGGTCAGCGGATAGGGGCTCGGGCAATTCGTCGTGAGCGGCAGCGACTCGTTGGCGCCGCGGAAGTCACCGCCGTTGTAGACCACGCTGGGCGTGCTGGTGTAGACGAGCCGTGCGACGCCGTGGTGGCGGCAGCCATCGAGCACCGCGCGGGTGCCAAGCACGTTGGTGCGGAAGAATTCATCATAGCGGCCCCAGACGCCGACCTTCGCGGCGACGTGAAAGACCGTCGTCATGCCGGCACAGGCTGCGGCTACTGCCGGGGCGTCATCGAGGGAGGCGCGGATAAAACGCGCGCCCTTTGCCTCAAGGTCCGGCGCGGGGGTGCGCCCGAGGACGGTCACGGATCGGCCGGTGGCGAGGAGACGCTCGACCAGACGGCGACCGAGGAAGCCGGTGCCGCCGGTGACGAGCGCAGATGAGGAAACTAAAGCCACGGCTGACACGAAACACACGAATCGCGCGGACTAAAGCCTTTCGTCAGGATCGGGGTGAGGGGCGGAACGGACCAGCGGGCACCGGGACGTGCCCGCCCACCCCGGCCGCTTTGCCTGAGTTACGCGGAGACCCTCCAGGCCTTGGCGCGCATGGCCCAGCGCGCGAGCTGCAGGCGGTGAATCTTGGCGTTGTGGCGGACGTCGACCGGGAAATCCGGATGAAAGAAAAACCGCGTGATGCCGCGCGTGTGCTCGTGCGCCGCGGCGAGTCGGCGGAGTTCGTGGGCGAGCGCGGCGCGGTCGAGGGATTTGTCGACGATTGGCTGCACCACGAGCGCGGGTTCCTGCGCGCCGGGCTCGCCCAACCCGATGAGCGCGCAGCGCACCACGAGCGGATAGGAGCGGAAAACCTGTTCGCAGGGTTCGGTGAAGAGGTCGCCGTTGGCGGTGCGCACACGCTCGACCTTGCGGCCGCAGAACCAGAGGCGGCCGTCGGCGTCGCGATAGCCGCAGTCCCCGAGGCGATGCCAGACCGACGCTGAGGCGTCGGAAATGCCAGGGCTTACGGGGCTCGATCCTGAAAGCGCTGGGTCATTCGAAGCGGTGTTAGGATTTGGTTTTTTAGGGGTTAGGATTTTGGCCGCCGCCGTGGCCTCCGGAAGAGCGTCATAGGCTTTCGTGACCACCGGGCCGCGCACGATTAGTTCGCCGATTTGGCCGGCAGGGAGTTCACGGGCATCGGCCAGGGTGGCGATGGGGTCGTCGGAGATGCCGATGACCTTGACCTCGATTTCTGGCAGGGGTCGGCCCACGCCGGCACCGCGCACGGATTGCGGGTCGATTTCGTCTGCGGCGACGGAGCTGACAGGCAGCGACTCGGTGGCGCCGTAGGGGCTGTGCAATTGGCCGCGGGGCATCCAGCGCGCCGGGCGATCCCACAACGCCGCGGGCACGGGGGCGCCGGCGCAGAGCACGCGACGTAGCGAAGGAAGGGTGAGGTTGTGCGCGAGGCAGTGGCGTTGGATTTTTGACCAGAGCGTGGGCGAGCCGAAGGAGTTGGTGACGCCCTC
The DNA here is from genome assembly GCA_049425105.1 of Cephaloticoccus sp. Lineage (GTDB taxonomy): Bacteria > Verrucomicrobiota > Verrucomicrobiia > Opitutales > Opitutaceae > Cephaloticoccus. Next base: position 1,934 of record JBMSWZ010000082.1, on the reverse strand, counting down.
CTGCTGGATGGCCTGCACGATCTTCGCGGGATCCACCTGGGCGGGCCGGCGCGGGTCGATCTCCGGCACCACGGTGGTCATGCCCAGCGCGGGATTGAAGAGCGCGAAGATCGGCAGCATCGGCAGGTCGACCTCGCCGGGCGCGATGCCGTAGTGCTCGCGGATGAGCCGCACCTGCGCCTCAAACATGCCGTGCTCATAGCACACGCCCTTCGGCGCCCCGGTTGACCCGCTCGTGAACAAGATCGCAGCCAGCTCATCCGCAGCGACTTCCGCCGGTTTGTAACGTAATACGTTACTAACAGATGCGGGTCCGGGTGGAGTGAGGCGGGCGGTCAGGGAGGGGCTGGCGGGGAGGCGGACTTGGACGGAGGAGAAGGTGCTGAAGCAGAGGCGGCTGAGGAGTTGGGCGAGGGGGATGCCGAGGAGGGCGCGGGGGCGCGAGCGGGCGACGCAGCGGAGGAAACTCTTCAGGCCCATGCCGGGGTCGATGACGATTGGGACGGCGCCGAGTTTGAAGAGGGCGAAGACCGCGGCGATGAGCGGCAGGCCCTGTTTCACCATTACGAGGGTGCGGTCGCCGCGCTGGAGGCCGGCGGCGGTGAGGCGGGCGCACCACGCGTCGGCCTCGGCATCGAGTTCGCGGAACGACAGCGTGAGGTAGTCGATGCGGCCGCCGGCGGTGCGGCCCCGCGGCACCTTGAGCGCGGCTTGGTCGGGCTGCCGGTCCGCCATCAGCGGAAGGTGGCGCGCGATGTTGGCGGAGTCCGGCATGGCGGCCGAATCAGGCCTGCTTCAAGGCGGGCTCGTGGCGGAGCAGGTCGGCCTGCCAAGGCAGGAGCACCTCGTCGATTTGGTCGGGCGAACGGGCGATGCGGGCGAGCTGGGTGCGGTTGGCGATGAGGGTGGGCTCGAGGCCAAGTTTTTGGGCGACGCGGTCGCGGTCGATCTTGATGCGGTCCTGCAATTCCAGCTCGGCGTTGGTCAGTGGCGCGTTGTTCGGGTCGCGTTTGCGCTGGCGGCGCGGGAGGGTCTGGGGATCGCGGGCGAGGCCGGCCTTGACGGCGGCGGTGAGCGACGGGAGGAGGCGCTGGTGACGGCGGCCGAGGTTGACGCTGGCGAGCACGGTCTCGAGGGCGTCGCCGTTTTCCGCGCTATGCGCGAGAGTGAGCAAGCGGTCGTTGTTGCAGACCTTGAAAGGCGGGACGTCGATCCGCTCGGCGGTTTCCTCGCGCCAATGCCAGACCGCGTGGAGGACGGAGAGACCGGCGCCGCGGAGGCGCTCGCTCTTGCCGATGCGCCACGCATTTTCGTCGAGCGGGGCGAAGCCGGTGAGGCCGGACTCGATCTGGGCTTCGCACTGCTGCTGGAGCCAGCCCATGCGGTTGAGACGTTTCAGCTCGCGCGTGAGGATGTCGCGGAGCGCGGGCAGGTGCCAGACGTCGAGGGCGGCGTAATCGAGCATCTTCTGGGTGAGCGGGCGCTTGGACCAGTTGGCTTTCTGCGAGTCCTTGGAGAGTTTTACGCCGAAGTGGTCCTCGAGCAGGGAGGCGAGACCGACGCGCGGGCGGTTGAGCAGCTGCGCGGCGAGCATGGTGTCGAAGATGCTCTTGGGGCGGAATGCGCAGAGGTCGTGCAGCAGGCGAATATCGAAGTCGCTGCCGTGCATGATGAGGTGCTTCGAGGCGAGGCGGGACCAGAGGCCGTCGAGTTTGATCGGCGCCTGGGTGTCGACCATAAAGACCTCCTTGCCGACCAGGAATTGGAGCAGGCAGACGCGGGTCTTGTAGTGATACATGTTGTCCGCCTCGGTATCGAGGGCGACCTCCTCCACGCGATCGAGGGCCGCGAGCAGGGGCTCGAGCTGGCCGGGTTGGTCGATAAGCAGGTAGGCGGGCGGGCGGGAGGTCACTTCGATTTTCAGGAGGCGGCGC